>JBAXFO010001113.1:0-1685 GCA_037139885.1 Planctomycetota bacterium | reverse complement strand
AGAAAGGAATTTCGCTTTTCTTGGGGCCGTGGATTTTAGACGAGTTCGCCGGTCTCTTTCCCTGCCGGCGGATCGCCGTCCAGAGCGCTGAGCATCTGTTCGACGCGGAAGGGCTTGTAGAGGACGTGTTTGAGGCCGTCCTGGCGGGCTTTCACGAGGGCGTGCGAAGGGTCATAGCCGTAACCGGTCATCAGAATGACGCGGGCTTTCGGCTGGGCCAGGCGGAGTAGGCGATAGACTTCATAGCCCGACATATCGGGCAGGCGGATGTCCGCGAGCATCGCGTCGTAGTTGCTCAACCTCGCCATGGTCACGGCTTCTTTGCCGTCGCGGGCGGTTTCCACGATGCCGCCGAGCCGGCCGAGCAAACTATGGGCGCTGCGGCGCACCCGTTCGTCGTTGTCGACCACCAGGATCCGCTTGTTCTTCAGTTTGTGCGGCGCCTCCTGAGCGAAAAACGACAACGGCTTACTCGCCGGGGCGAAGTCTTCGCCAACCTTCTGGATGGATTGGCGAATCGAACGGGCGCGATCGAGAATGATCCGGAGTTTTTCCTCCATCTCGGGTTCATGCCCAATCCAGCGGTCGAGCACGGATGTCGCGCCGTTCAGAATCTCGTCGACCGGCAACGCCACTTCGCGGCTGATGGCTTCGATCGATTGCGAAGCCGTCGTGCGTTTCTCGACGAGGAGCAGATCGAGCGTGTGCAGCGCGGCCGCCAGCTCGCGGCAGAAGATTTCCGCGAACTGCACGTCCTGTTCGGTGAAGCCGTCGAGCTTGGGACTCTCGACGTTGAATGTGCCGATGACTTTGTTGTCCCATTGAATGGCCACGGTGAGGGAGCTTCGCGCCCCCTCGGCGCCCATGATGTAATGCGGATCGTTGGCGACATCGCGGCAGATATAGCTCTTGCCCGTGGCGGCGACATACCCTGTCACGCCATTGCCGTCGACGCTGGCGTACAAAACCCTCTTCGCGGCCTCGGCTGTCATCCCCTCGGCCATGAGCGGTTCGAGCCGGCCGCTCTCTTGATCGAGCAAGCGAATCTCGATCACGTCGTAGTGCAGCAGGTCGTGCGTCAGTTTGCGGATGTTGAATTTCAGGAGTTCGACGCGATCTTGCACGCTCATGTCGCCGAGTTGGCGAACGTCGAGAGACGCCAGGTCGTTGGTCGCCTGGTGGAGCGAATCGAGAATTTGTTGTTGGTTGATGCGGCGCGTGATGTCGTGACTGAGCGTGATCAGCTGGATGACGTTGCCGGCGCGGTCGGCGAGGGGCGTCACGCGCGTCTCGATAAATCGTCCATCGCGTTTTTGGATGCGTGTCTGCGCGTTCTTGCCCGCGAGAGCGCGCGGAAAGGGATTCGGGTCGGTCGGCAGAATGCCGCTGCCGCCCAGCGCCGCCAGGAAGTCCTTACCCTGGGGACGTTCGCCGACCCACCGCTCGAACGACGCATTGGCCCAGATGATTTGCAAGGTTTTGTCGAGGAGGGCGACGCCATCGTCCATGACTTCGAGAACGGCGCCCGTCTGCAGGAGCGAGAGAACGCGATCGCGGACGCGGGCATTGGCGACATCGGCGAACATGCCCTCGAACGCTTCGGATTGCAAGAGCGTGAGGCCTTCTTGCAGCGAGCGGGCCGTCACGAGGTCGCAACCCTGCGCAATCGGCGACGGAACCGCCGC
>JBAXFO010001112.1:0-1686 GCA_037139885.1 Planctomycetota bacterium | reverse complement strand
TCATCGGAGCCGATCATGAATTCGGAAGATGGATGTGATCTGTGGCCAATCGCCGGGCGGCGGCGGGCGTGAGGCCGCGGCGGCGTTGGCGGGGGAATTTGCGAAACCAGCTGAGAATGAGGATCATGCCGTCGATCGGTTCGTAGGCGTCGAGCAAAGGTTGCGTGTTGTCGGAGCCGTAGATCCGTTGCAGAAATTCGAGGGCGGCGGCGGCGGTGGCGGCGTCGTGCGGCTCGAGAGTGCAGCCCATAACGCGGGCTCCGTGAAGGAAATACCAGATTGTGCGGCCATCGGCAGCGGCAATGGGATAGATGAACGACAGGGTTTTCTGGGCGTTCTTCAAGCCATCGAGCCGTTCGGTCAGCCAAGTCAACGTGGCGGTTTTATCGCGGAGGAGGGCTGCGGCTTCAAAGCGTTGCGCCTGGGCGGCGGCTTGCATGCGCGCTTCCATGGCGGCGATTAACGAGCGGTCGGCGCCCTCGAGAAACGCCCGCGCGGCCCGAGCGCGGCGGTGATAATCGGTGCGCGAGACTTCGGCCGTGCATGGGCCGATGCACGTTCCCATTTCGAGACGCAGGCAACCGGAGGGAGGAGCGATCGGGAAGAGGGGATTGGGGCTAGGGAAGAATTCGATGCGTCCCGGCGGGCAATCGCGAAGCTCGAAGGCGTCGTTGAGCCAGCGGACGGCGTTGCGGCTTTTCATGGTGACGGGAACGGGGCCGAACACTGCCAAAGATTGCGGCGGAATCTTCCGCGTCAGCAACAGATGCGGGGCAGGGCGGCGGCCCAGGCAGATGTAAGCATGGCGGCGGCGCAGAGGTTGGCCTTGCACGTTGTGAATCGGCCGCCACCGCCGGATCAATTCGAGTTCGCGAAGCAGCGCGGTAAATTCTGTCGGCAAAACTTCCCAGACGATGGAACGAGCCCGGGAGACGATCCGTTTCGCCTTACGGTCGCGGCCTTTGGTGCGGAAGTAACAGAAGAGGCGTTTGCGGAGGTCTTTGGCCTTGCCGACGTAGATGATCTCTTGGTCGGCGTTGAGCATCGCGTAGATGCCGGGTTGCTGGGGCGCGAGGAGGCGGAGCTGCGCGCGTAATTGAGGGAGGCGTTTGGCGGAGATTTGCGTGGTGCGGCCCACGCCTTCGAGGGGTACGAATGCCGAGGGGCCGAGGTCGACCGGCGCCGCGTCGGAGTATAAGCCTTCCTTGGACATCGCAGCTCCTTCCCTGGTTAGGTTATGGATCGAGACGAATGTCGAGAGGGCCGGCGCTGACGCGTGGGCTTACGGTCGCGCGATCAGGCGAACGGAGACGGGGAAGTGATCGCTGTAACCGCGGGGGCCGGTTTCTTTTTCGCCGCCGAAACGCCACGGTCGGCGGTTGGCGTCGTTCGGTTTGGTGAGGTGATTGGCGACGCGGACGCTGGAGGGGTCGACGCTCCAGCCTTGATTGTCGAGCATGCCGGGGCTGACGAGGATCTGGTCGAATTGATGCCAGCCCTGGTAATAGATCGAACCGCCGCTGGCCGCGGTCCAATTGCCCATGAGGTTGAAGAGTCGCAGGCCGCCGGTCGAGGCGAGGGCTTCATTGGGGTTCGCGGTGGCGCGAAGGCCCTTGATGATGCTGGCGTCGGTGGGGTCGTCGTTGAGATCGCCGCACATGATGATGTCGGCTTTGGGGTTGTTGA
>JBAXFO010001111.1:0-1690 GCA_037139885.1 Planctomycetota bacterium | reverse complement strand
GGTTTCGGCGGCCTGGCGTGGTCGACGTTTCATTACGGCAACGCCCTCGCCTGGTTGCCCCGGGGGCGGAGCGGAGTACCAACACCTGACATACTGGCTCTTTTTCGCCTGCATGGCGATTCACTGTCTCTTCTACGTGCCGACGATTTCGGTCGTGAACACGGTTTCGTTCGCCAATATGACCGACGCCCAGAAGGAATTCGGCGGCGTCCGCCTCTGGGGAACGATCGGCTGGATCGCCGCAAGCTGGCCGTTCATTTTCATTCTCGCGGATTGGGCCAAGATTCCGCCCATGGCCGAGGCCGGCGGCTTTGTTTCGTGGCTTGGAAAAGCGCTCGGCACGAGTCTCAGCGGCAGCGAACTCAATGAAGGCAAATGTTGGGCGTTCTTGACCGCCGGCATCGCTTCGCTGCTTTTCGCGGCCTTCAGCCTGTTTCTGCCGCACACGCCCCCCAAGCCCGCGCACGACGAAAAGAGCTCTCTGGCCTGGCTCGAGGCGATGCGTCTGCTCAAACATCCGTTTCTCTTCGTGCTGTTCATCGTCACGTTCATCGACGCGATGGTGCACGACGGTTTCTTCGTCTTCGCCTTCACGTACCTCGAAAAAGTCGGCGTCCCCGCCAACTGGATTCAGCCCGCCATGAGCGTCGGCCAAATCGCCGAAATCGCCACCATGGCGTGCCTTGGCTACGTACTCAAATCTTTCGGTTGGCGCACGACGATGATCATCGGCGTCCTGGGACATGTGGTCCGCTTCGGCGTCTTCGCGCTGGCGCCCGATCCGTATCTCGCGGTCGCCGTCAACGTTGTGCACGGCATCTGCTACGCGTTCTTCTTCGCGACGCTGTACATCTTGATCGACGAAGTCTTTCCAAAAGACGCCCGCACCAGCGCCCAGGGGTTGTTCAATTTCCTCATCCTGGGCATGGCGCCGATCACAGGCCGTTTTGTGTGGCCGGCGTTACAAAGCCAATACACGAGCGAAGGCGTCGTGAACTACCGGACGCTGCTTCTCTATCCCGCGGGGTTCGCGCTTTTCGGGGCTTTGCTGTTGTTGCTGTTCTTCTTCCCGCCGACGACGAAACGCGAAGCGGAGCAGGTGGCGGCGGATTAGTTGTCGATCCGGCGGCAACCCACGGACCGCTGTCCGTGGGTTTGCTTCACGCCCGTCCGATGGGCCGCAGCAGCGTATCGAGTTGTTCGATCACTTCCCGATAATGCGCATCGCTCAACACCGGCGTCGAATGAAGCGTCGACACCGCCTCCTTTAACGGCACCCAGCTTTTGCATCCGCGATGCGTCTCATCCTCGTCGATCTCGATGGCTGTCGGCAAGCGGTGCACACGCAGGGCGACGACATTCAGCCCCGGCTGGCGATAGTGAAAGCGTTTGTCGATCGCCTCGTCGGACCACAAATGCAGATGGGCGATGAGCTGAGCCGGCAACGCCTCGCGAATCTGATAAACCCCCGTCACCTCCGCCCACGCTTCCAATCGCACCCGGCCTGGCTCGGGTTGATCGCGTTTGACGTCCTCAAGGATCTCGGAGGCGGCCGGTTGCAGGCCGGTCTCCTGTTGGTGCACGAACGTCGGATAAAGCAAGAATCGCGTCGCTTCGAGGCGAAACGAGTCGCCGACCTCCGCGATGCCCCCCTTGCGCACGATCAGGCTCTGCCGGCCCAGCATTAACG
>JBAXFO010001110.1:0-1692 GCA_037139885.1 Planctomycetota bacterium | reverse complement strand
ATGCTGTAGATGTCGTGGTGCGGCGGCGGCGAGATCAAGCCGACGCCCGGCGTGCTATAACGCGTCTTGGCGATGGCGCTATCGACCTTGTGGCCAGGGAGTTGTCCCCCTTCGCCGGGCTTCGCCCCTTGGGCCATCTTGATCTGGATTTCGACAGCATTCGCCAGGTAGTTCGCGGTGACGCCGAAGCGGCCGCTGGCCACCTGCTTGATCGCGCTGCCGCGGCGGTCGCCGTTGACATCGGGCTTGAAGCGGATCGGGTCTTCACCGCCCTCGCCGGTGTTGCTGCGCCCGCCGACGCGGTTGAGCGCGATCGCCATCGTCTCGTGGGCTTCCTTGCTAATGCTGCCGAAGCTCATCGCCCCGGAGAAGAACCGCTTGACGATCTCCTTCGCCGGCTCGACGAGGTCGAGCGGGATCGGCTTGCGCGACCGCTTGATGTCGAGCAGCCCGCGGAGGGTACAGAGTTTCCGGCTCTCGTCGTTGGCGGCCGCGGCGAACTCGTCGTACTCGGATCGTGCGTTGCTGCGTACGGCGTGCTGAAGAGTCTGCACCGTCTCCGGGTTCCACATGTGGTGCTCGCCGCGGCGGCGCCACATGATCTCCCCGCCGGCGTCGAGGTCGTGCGTTTCCGCGTCCGGGTCGCCGGGATAGCCGACGGCGTGGCGGGTCAGCGACTCGCGGGCGATTTCATTCAAGCCGATCCCGGAAATGCGGCTCGGCGTGTCGGTGAAGTAGCGGCCGATCACGTCGGGGTTCAACCCGATGGCCTCGAAGATTTGCGCCCCGCGGTAGCTCATCAGCGTGCTGATGCCCATCTTGCTGAAGACTTTCAGCAACCCGGAGTCGATGGACTTAGTGTAGTTTTTGATGGCTTTCGCGAGGTCGAGCGGCGCGCCATTGGCATCGACGAGCATCCCCTCGGCGGCCAGCCCGCGATAGGTTTCGAATACGAGGTACGGGTTCACCGCCGCCGCGCCGTAGCCGACCAGCAGGGCGAAGTGGTGGACTTCGCGGGCCTCGCCGGTTTCGACGACGATCCCGCAACGCATCCGCACGCCGGCGCGGATCAGGTGGTGATGAACCGCCGCCGTGGCCAGCAGCGACGGGATTGCTACGTGGTCGGCGTCGACTTCGCGGTCGGAAAGGATCAGGATGCTTGTTCCGGAATGGACCGCTTCAACGGCCCCGGCACAAATTCTTTCCACCGCCACCGCAAGCCCTGCCTCTCCGGCCACCTTCGGGAACAGCGTGCTCAGGGTGCGTGCCCGCAACCCAGGCTGGTCGATTGCCCTCACCTGCGCCAGTTCTTCATCCGTAAGGCCCGGTCCCTTCAACCGCAGCAGGCGGGCGTGTTCCGGCGACTCGTCGAGCAGGTTCGTTTCGGACCCGAGCAGCGATTCCGTGTTCATCACCACCTTCTCGCGGATCGGGTCGATCGGCGGGTTGGTGACCTGGGCGAAGAGTTGCTTGAAGTAATTGAAGAGCAGTTGCGCGCGGTCGCTGAGCACCGCCAGCGGCGTGTCGATGCCCATACTGGAAACGGGCTCTTGGCCGTCTTGCCCCATCGGCAGCAGGATGCGGGCCACGTCTTCCTGAGTGTAGCCGAAGGAGTGCTGGCGTTGCCGCAGCGTTGTCGGGTCGGATTGGGGAATCTCGGCAGCGGCGGGTCGGCCCTCGAGTTGGACGAGG
>JBAXFO010001109.1:0-1693 GCA_037139885.1 Planctomycetota bacterium | reverse complement strand
CGGGCAGGCCGTCCATCGCTTCGAAGATGCCGACGAAATCGGCCTTCTGGAACGGTTCGAGTTTCGCAAGCGCGGCCCGGCGTCCTGCTTCATCGGGAGCAAGGATCATCTCACGCATGGCGGTGATGCGTTCTTCGCCGAAGAACATGTGCTCGGTGCGGCACAGGCCAATGCCTTCGGCGCCGAACTCCCGTGCCTTGGCGGCGTCGGCGGGGGCGTCGGCGTTGGTGCGGATCTTGAGCTTGCGGACCTTGTCGGCCCAGCCCATCAGGGTGGCGAAGTCGCCGGTCATGGTCGGAGCGACGGTGGGGACTTTCCCGATGATCACGTCGCCGGTGGTGCCATTGATGGTGATGAAATCGCCCGCCTTCACGGTGTGGCCCGAGATGGTGACGATGCCTTTGGCTTCATCGATCTTGACCGCTTCGCAACCGACGACGCAGGGCTTGCCCCAGCCACGCGCGACCACGGCCGCGTGCGACGCTTTGCCGCCGGTGCTGGTGAGAATGCCCTTGGCGAGATGCATGCCGGCCACGTCTTCCGGGCTCGTTTCCTTGCGGACGAGCATGAGCGAATCGCCGGGATGTTTGGCGGCATGTTCGACCGCCGCCTCCGCCGAGAGGACGACGATGCCGGTCGCCGCGCCGGGGCTGGCCGCGATGCCCTGAGCGACCGGTTTCGCCTTCGCCTTCGGATCGAGTTGCGGCAGGAGAAGATGGTTCAAAGCGTCCGGCGGCACGCGCTTGATGGCCGTCGCTTCGTCGATGAGCTTTTCCTTCACCATTTCCACCGCAATGCTGACCGCGGCCGAACCGGTGCGCTTGCCCGAGCGAGTCTGCAACATGTAAAGAACGCCGTCCTGAACGGTGAACTCGATATCTTGCATTTCCTTGTAGTGCTTTTCCAGCGTCTGGCGAATTTCGCTCAGTTGCTTGTAAACCTTGGGCATCTGCTCTTCGAGCTTCGCGATCGGCTCGGGAGTGCGGATGCCGGCGACGACGTCTTCGCCCTGGGCGTTGATGAGGTAATCGCCGTAGAAGATATTCTCGCCCGTGTTCGGATCGCGGGTGAAGGCGACGCCGGTGCCCGAGCCTTCGCCCATGTTGCCGAAGACCATGGCCTGCACATTCACCGCGGTCCCCTTGAGGCCGGTGATGCGTTCGATGCGGCGATACTGAATGGCCTTGTTGCCGTTCCACGAATTGAACACGGCATTGATGGCGAGCATCAATTGTTTCTTCGGGTCTTGCGGAAAATCTTCGCCGACGTGTTTCTTGTAGACGGCCTTGTAACGCTTGACGAGTTCCTTGAGATCGTCGGTGGTCAAGTCGGTGTCGAGCTTGGCCTTCTTTTCTTCCTTGAGCTTGTGGATCTCATGTTCGAATTCTTCGTGTTCGACGCCCATCGCGGTCGAGCCGAACATGTCGATGACGCGGCGATAGCTGTCGTACGCGAAGCGGGGGTTGCCGGTCTTCTTGGCGAGGCCTTCAACGCTGGCGTCGGTGAGGCCGAGGTTGAGGATGGTGTTCATCATGCCGGGCATGGAGAGGGCGGCGCCGGAGCGAACGGAGACGAGCAAGGGATCGGCCGGATCGCCGAATTTCTTGCCGCCGAAGGCCGTTTCCATCTTGGCGAGGGCCTCGTTGATTTCGGGCACCGCCGCTTCGGGGATCTTTTTGCCGTGATCGTAGTA
>JBAXFO010001108.1:0-1694 GCA_037139885.1 Planctomycetota bacterium | reverse complement strand
CGCGATGTGGGGTTTCTACCGCAAAGTCCGCTCCTCCGTGGCCGATAACGAACCGTGGGATCGCTTCGCCCGCGACATCCTCACCGCCTCCGGCAGCACGCTTACCAACGGCGGCGGCAATTACTTCGTTCTCCACAAAGATGTATCCGCCTTGGTCGAAGCGACCGCACTCACCTTCCTTGGCACGTCGATCACCTGCGCCCGATGCCACAATCACCCGCTCGAGCGCTGGACGCAGGATCAATACTGGCAACTCGCGAACCTCTTCGGCCGCGTCGGTTTGAAGAATGGCGACCGCCCCGGCGAAGTGATCGTACAGAGCCTCACCGATGGCGATGCCCTCCATCTCCGCCGCGGAACGGCGATGCCGCCAACGCCACTCGACGGCATTCCCCTGCCCCTCGAGAGTTCGGTCGATCGCCGGGAGTACTTCACCAACTGGCTCACCAATCCTGATAACCCTTACTTCGCCAAGGCTGTGGTGAATCGGGTCTGGCGAAACTTCCTTGGCCGCGGTTTGGTCGAAGCCGAGGACGACCTCCGCGATACCAACCCGCCGACGAACCTCGAACTCTTCGATGCTCTCACGAAGGAATTCGTGGCCAAGAAGTTCGATGTGAAACAACTGATGCGTCTGATCCTCAACTCTGCGACTTACCAGCGATCCTCGAGGCCGGTGCCCGGCAACGAAGCGGACGACCGTTTCTATTCCCATTACCTCCTCCGCAGGCTCTCTGCCGAGGTGATCCTCGATGCCTACTCGGATATCACCGGCGTGCCGACACCTTTCGACAAAATCGCCCTCGGTGCCAGCGGCGGATCGCAAGCGAGCAACTCGTTCCCCCCCGGCACACGGGCCATGCAAATCCCGGATGCCCAAGTGATCTCGCAATTCCTCGACGCCTTCGGCCGGGCCGAGCGAACGCTCACGTGCTCCTGCGAAATCACCAAGGATTCCAGCGTCGCCCAGGCGTTACACTTGAACAACGGCCAGACGTTGAACGACAAACTCCGCGACAAGTCGAGCTTGGTTTCGAAATGGCTCATCGACAAAATGACCGACGCCGAGGCGTTGGATCGGCTATTCCTAATGGCCTTGGCTCGCAAACCGTCGGAAGCCGAGAAGAAGAAGATTCTCGCGGAGTTGGCCGAGGCCGGGAAACTAGGGCCGCAGGCCCGCCGCGAAGCCTTGGAAGATACTGTCTGGGCCGTACTCACCGGTCGAGAGTTTTTGTTCAACCGTTGATTCTACTCTCTTGTCCCCCTCTCCCGCCGGGGGAGAGGGGAGTAAGCAGCCAAAGAAATCCGACGAGATTACCTATGCGACTCTCCCTCGCCTACCTGTTCCTCTTCTCTATCGCAGCCACGGCCGCGCCTCCCGTGACAGTGGTCGCATACAACTCAGAGGCCACCCTCCTGGTCGCTGGAACCCGTGGCACAGTCACGCTGATCGAACCGAACAAGGGGGAGATCGTCGCCGCACTCCCCGAGCAAACGCAGCGCGTCACCGCACTCGCCTTCTCCAAGGCGAACCTCCTCGCGGTCGCCTCTGGCGAAACGGGCAAGTCGGGCATCGTGAAGATCTACGATGCGAAGGTTGCCAAAACCCCCAAGCTCATTGCCACGCACCCGGCTCACAAAGACATCGTCTACTCCCTCGCCTTCGATCCGAGCGGGCAAACGCTCGCGACCAC
>JBAXFO010001107.1:0-1694 GCA_037139885.1 Planctomycetota bacterium | reverse complement strand
AGAAAGAGAGCCAAAAAGCCATACGCAGCCCACGTTCCCCAGCGCTTTCGCAGCTCGACATATCGGCCATCCTCAGGCTTGCCGACAAGGCGATCCGCGACGAGGTGCCAGGCTAACCGCAGCGCCCAAAGAGCCGCCAGTCCCCCCGCGAGCCAGCGCCGCGGCAATTGTTCCGAAGCCGTGATCGCCAGGAAAATCGCCATCAGCCCCATGCCCGCCGTCCAGCCGACATCGACGATATTCGCGTTCGCCCGAACCCGCTCGACGAGCCAAAGCGCGAACATCAACGCCGTCGCGCCAAGAATTCCGTAAACGAATTGATGGAGGAGATTCAATGTCATGGCGGACCACGAAAGAGGTTCGTACCCATGGCATTATTAGACGCGGACAAGCGACCGTCCAAAAATGGATTGGTGAATCGCAGCCGCGCTCGCGGCGAACCTTAAACAACCCGTGAGACTTGCACGCGCGCCGCTTCGGCGCGGCGCAGGCTCAGGCGATAATCTTGCAGGCGAATCTCCATCGGATCGCCCATCGGTGCGAAGCCGAGCACTTCGACCGCTTCGCCTTCGATGACGCCCATTTCGAGAATGCGTTGCACGAGGGAGTCGTCGCCGAGAACGGCGTCGATACGAGCCCGTTCGCCGGGGAGCAATTGATCGAGCGTGAGCATGTCGTTAACCCGCGACGGGGCGCACCAAAATTTGAAAGACGCTGTCGCCGCGAAGAGTGAGCCGAGCTTCGCCGACCATCAGCACGCACGGCGCTCCGGGTTGGAGGACGCGGAGCCGGCAGCCCGTGCGGATGCCGAGTTCCGCCATGCGTCCCACCCAGCAGGGCTCGCCATGCACTTCCGTGACATCGGCCTGTTCGCCGCGGCGGAGCAGTTCGAGGGGAATTGTGTCCATAGGAGGAAGCGTGAGGCAGGAGGTTGGCGGAGGGAGACTCAATCTCAATATAACCGACTCTCGGTCCTTGTCAACAAGGTTCGGGAGAGATCCGAAATGACCGATCTTCGAAGACGGGAGCCGTCAGCCCGCCGATCGTGCCATTCCCCCCGGACGGTAAAGTTCTCCCAGATCCCAACGTTCGCAGACGATTTCCGCGCCGAATGTTGCAAGCCGACGATTCGACGGCGTTAACATTCCAGTGCCGTCGCTGTGACGTCGAGGAATTGTCCATGAACGTCGTCCGCCTGGTTTGTCTTGCCCTGTTTGCCGTCGCCCCCGCGATAGGGGCGCAGGATCCGAATCCCTCGCTTCCGCAAGTCGCCGAGATGATGAAGCCGTTTCTGGTGGAGGCGATTCCGCCGACGCTGTTCGAGCAGAGCCGTAACTGGGGCAAGACGACGCGCACGCCGCACGCGATTCTCTGGCACGGATTACGTCCTGAAATCGTCAAGACGCCACGCAACGACGGCCACTGGCAGAAAATCCGTGTTACGCCGCGCAATTTGGGCCGCACGCTCGATTTCCGCATGACTCCCGCACGGGTCATCGATTCCGAGCGCCAGGCGTTTCAGGTCTATCTCAGTTTCGTCGCGACGATCGATTACGAACAGCAACTCTGGGAGTCCGGCGTCCGGATTTACAGCGGCAGCACGCGCGCTCGGGTGCGGGTCAAGTTGTGGATGGATATCGAAAACACCGTTCGGCTCGACACCAAGAAAAGGCCTCTGCCCGACCTCGTTATCC
>JBAXFO010001106.1:0-1699 GCA_037139885.1 Planctomycetota bacterium | reverse complement strand
CCGCAATGACGCCTGCGATGTCGCGAGGCGACATGCCTTCGGATTGCAGGTATTGTTCATCGCTAGCCAGCAGCGACACGAGATGCCCGCCGGCGGAATGACCTAGAAGAAAGATCGAGTCGGGATTGCCGCTATATTTCGCGATGTTCGCTTTCGTCCACGCGACCGCGCGGGCCACATCTTTGGCGTGTTCGGGATGCTTGACGTCGGGCGACAAACGGTAGTTCGCCATCACGACGACGAAGCCCCGGCTGGCGAAATAGCGGCCCACGGACGAGTAGAGCCCGAAGCAGCGATTGTCGCCGTACTTCCATTCGCCGCCGTGAATGATGACCAGCGTCGGGGCGTCGGCGACGAGTTTCGGGGAATAGATGTCGAGCGAATGCCGTACGGAATCGGAGCCAGGGCCATCGTAATACGAGATTCCGGGCGTCTCGCGGATTTCGCTGAGCTTGACCGACGGCGGCACATCCCAGATGGGCACGCTCGAAGCTTGACAACCAAAGACGATCAGGGCGACCGCAACAAATCCCATATGACTCGCCTTCATGGCGTTGCTCTCCGAGAGGCGCCGGAACAGCCCGGCCATCGCTCAAATTTATAGCTCAAAGGCCGGTTTCTGGGGAATGGCAGTTCGGGCGTGGTAGGTTCCTGACAACAACTTGAGAGATTTGCGAAAGATTTTCCGTCTTTTATGCTTGACTGTGATGCGTAATCTGCACAAAATAGCAAGAGTGGCCGGTTGGTTTTGAAGGATTTCAACCAAGAAGTGGCAGGATGTATCGTGATCGTGGAAGAACGTCGCCAACGCGTCCTCGACTCCCTCGCTCAGCGAGGCTTCATGGCCCTGGCTGATCTCGCCCAGATCGCCCAGGCCTCCGAATCCACGATCCGTCGCGATCTCGACTACTTCGAAGAGAAGGGGTTGCTGAAGCGCACACATGGAGGAGCGATCTTCTTGAGCGATAAGGAATCGCTGCCCCCGTTCGAAGATCGCAGCGGCTTGAGACTCAACGAGAAGCAGGCCATCGCCCGGCTGGCGGCGAGCCGAATTCAGGACGGCGATTCGGTCCTGCTCGACGGCGGCACGACGACGCTCGAAGTCGCTCGCTTTCTGGTCGGTCGTCCAGTGCAGATCGTCACGAACAGTTTGCCGATCGCACATCTGTTCGAAAGCAATCACGAGACCGATCTCGTGATGCTCGGCGGCTATGTCTTCCCGCGGACCGGGGTCGCCCTGGGGCCGTTGACGGTGCGGATGATGGAGGAACTGCACGTCCACCAGACGATCTTGTCGGTGGGCGGCATCACGGCGAAGGGACTGTTCAACAGCAACCTTCTGCTGGCGGAAACGGAGCGGGCGATGATGAGCTGCGCCGACGAAGTTGTCGTCGTCGCGGACCATTCGAAGATTGGCCGACAGGCTCTTGCCTTTCTGTGCAAGGTGTCGGATGTGGATACCCTGATTGTCGATCGCGGCCTCAGCGAAGCGCAGCGCGCCCTGGCGGAATCCCAAGGCGTGCGTCTGCTGGTGGCCGACGAGAATGAACCACGCGAGGAATTTCGATGAGCATGACCCTCGATCGTACAACCGTCGAACGCCTCGTTCGCCGGGCTCTGGAAAAACAAGCGGGAACTGCGAGCGTTCCCGGCGCTCCGAAACTGGTGGTCAATGTCTCCGCCCGTCACGCCCACGTGA
>JBAXFO010001105.1:0-1700 GCA_037139885.1 Planctomycetota bacterium | reverse complement strand
GGGGCAGGGTTGGGGAGAGGAACCGTTCTCGGTGCGGTTCAGAACCATTGCGTTTTATCGACCACGTTCAAGAGCGGCTGGTCGCCGACGAAACGCCGCAAATTCTCCAGCAGCGTTTGCAGGTGCCGCTCGGCCACGCGCGGGGAGGCGGCGGCGGTGTGCGGGGTGAGGATGACGTTCGGCATTGTCCAGAGCGGATGTCCCTTGGGAAGCGGCTCGACCTCCAGGACATCGAGCCCGGCCCCGGCGATATCGCCCGCCTGGAGAGCGGCGGTCAGGTCCGCGAGATCGACGATCACGCCGCGGCCGACGTTGATGACGTATGCGGTTTTCTTCATCGCGCGAAAGCGGTCGCGGTTGAACAGTTTGAACGTCTCCGGCGTATGCGGCGCCGCGATGACGACGAAATCGCATTGCCCCAACACGCGATCGAGTTCGTTCGGCCGATGCAGCGTCACGCCCGCGGGCGCATCCTTCGCGATGGGATCGACGGCGAGGACTTTCATGCCGAAGTTGAGCCCGCGGCGCGCGACCTCGGCTCCGATGCCTCCGAGACCGACGACGCCGAGCGTGCAATCGCCCAGCGACAGGGCTTCGTTGTCCGAGGGATGAACTTCGCCGGGACCGCCGTAGCCGGGCAGTTCGTTCTCGGGACGGCCGAGGGCCTGCCATTTCTGCTGCCATTGCTGGCGAAGATAGGTGTGGATGTTTTTGGCGAAGCAGAGAATGAACCCGAACACATGCTCGGCGATGACATCGCTGAAGATGCCGCGCATATTGGAGACGATCACCGGAGCCGCGACCAGCTCGGGGTACAAGTATTTCTCCATGCTCGCGGTCGGCGACTGCACCCAGCGCAGCTTCGTCGCGGCTTGAAGCAGCGGCAGCGTCAAGTAGCCGAACATGGCGTCCGCGTCGCGGATTTCGCGCACGGCCTCGGCTTCGGTGAGGCAATGGACGACCGTCATGGGGGCCGCGGCTTCGCGAATCGCGATGAGGCGGCGTTCGGAAACCGGGGGATGAATGATGAGTTTCATGGCTTCAGGGTGGGTGAGATTCGGAAACGGCTCGCCTGCTCCGCACCGTCAGATATAAAATGATGGCGACGAGAGACAACCCATTTTTCCCGAATGCGACGCAATTCATGTCCGCGCCCACCGTTCGCCTGATCACGCTCGGATGCAAGGTCAACCAGTACGAAAGCCAGTTCGTGAAGGAAGCGTTCGAGATCAACGGCTATCGCGAAGCGGCCGAGAGCGAAGCGGCGGATGTCTGCGTCGTCAACACCTGCACCGTCACCATGGAAGGGGACGCCAAAAGCCGGCAATCGATTCGGCGCCTGCACCAGCACAACCCCGACGCCAAGATTGTCGTCATGGGTTGCTATGCGACGCGCGCTCCCGGCGAAGTGAGCTCGCTCCCGGGCGTGACGCGGGTCGTCACCGACAAGACGGCCTTACCCGTCGATCTTCTCGATCTTGGCGTCGAACACTGGCCGGCCGGCATCACGCGCTTCGACGGCCATCAACGGGCGTTCGTCAAAGTGCAAGACGGCTGCCTGCTCAATTGCACGTTTTGCATCATCCCCAGCGTCCGGCCGCGGGTTTGCAGCCGGCCCGTCGAGGCGATCGTCGATGAAGTCACCGCGCTCGTCGCCGGCGGTATGCAGGAAGTCGTCCTTACAGGCATTCATCTTGGGC
>JBAXFO010001104.1:0-1702 GCA_037139885.1 Planctomycetota bacterium | reverse complement strand
ACCCGTAGGTACGTATCTGTGTTGTCTCCCCTTTATTACCGTTCCAAATTTCAAATACAACTTCGCATCCAAATCATGAAACAATTCTGCGACCCCAGTGGCCTCGGGTGTCGCCTCGTCTGCAAAAGTACCAAGACGAGATAGCGTAGCAAGAGCACTTCCCACTTCTTGTTCCGGATCACAGACTGGGCGCTCGGCGGGGAAGGTCAGAAGTTGACCTTCCAATTGACGGACCTTCTCACTGCATTCTTTGAAGGTTTTCTTCATGACTTCAAGGATTTCGGCGTCTTCCGACAGAGACATGTTCCTGCCGACGCACTCTCGTTTTTCTCTTGCGTAACGCAACTCATTTTCCAGCGACTTTTTCTTGGCGATCAAAGGGTCAACCCCGGCTTGCTCCTGTGCCATTTGGCGGAGACGATCGGCCAATTTGTCAAACGTGACGTCGTTGAGAACACGTTGCTTTATGGACTCCAAGACGAATCGAGTCGCCTTCTCACCTCGGACCAAATTGTGCGAACAGCACTGAGCATGTGAATTCATGTAGAGGCCGCAACTATAGCACCATCGCCCGTCTTTCATATTGCGGAACATCGCCCATCCGCAATTCATATCGAAGATACGAGCCCCGAGCGGGTTCGTCGTACCAGCCCGGGTTCGCGATTTACCTTTGAGATGACGGCCTCGATGTTCCAGGATTTTGCAAATCTCGTCTCGGGTTTCGATGGCGATCAAGGGCTCGAATTTGGCCGGCGTTCGTATTTGTTGGTCTTCAGGATTTCTCACTGAGATCAGCTTGCGATCTCTGTAATCCGAGTCCGTGAGTTTGCGGGTTCCTTGGGAGGTCATCCGCAGTTGATCGCCTTCGCTGCGGTGGCAGTAGACGCACAACGCGATTAGCAGGGGGTTCGTCGCAATCGCTCTGACGGTAGTCTGCGTCCAGAACCCAGAATTCTTGAAACGGATATTGTTTGCTTTATCGATTGTTCGGAACCGGTCCGCTTTAGGAGAAGGAATCCCCTCTTCGTTGAGTTTCTTTGCAATTCTGCACGCGGGGATCGTGCGGATTTCTTCGATGATGCGAAAAACGATCTTCAACTCTTCCTCAGCCGTCGGGAGCCACATTACATGGTGCCCCGCCATCTTGGTATGTTCACCCACTTCCAACTGGCGTTTCTTCGCTCCATTGAGGTCGACCAGCCAACGGTGAAAACCATACGGCGGCTCGCCACCAATCGAAAACCCTCCCTTGGCCAAGACGAGTTTTGCGAGAATCAATTTTTCGGCCAGTTGCAGTCGGAATCGGCCCGAGACGTCGTAATCCAGAATTGCCGAGAGTATTTCCATCAGATCGATTCGTTCGCCGATCTGGAACGGCGGGAGGGTCTTTTCCAGCGTGACGAGAGTGACGCCGAGGCTGCGAATCTGAAACTCGACTGCCACCGCTTCCAGGGGATTGTCCGGTCGAGCAAGCCTATCGCGTCGGGGAACGAAGAGGTGGGAAACACTCGTGTCGTTCGTGATGCGTTCTTGGAGTGCATCGAAGCCCGGTCGGCTCATCAAGTTGCCGGACACTCCGTAGTCGAGATACACGTCCCCTTCCACAGCCCGCTTTTCGTCAGCCATTCGCTTGACGCTGGCGTCATCTGCGCGGAAACTCAGCCCGAGCTCAGAAGCTTTCTTGCGCATACCTTCTAAATAC
>JBAXFO010001103.1:0-1702 GCA_037139885.1 Planctomycetota bacterium | reverse complement strand
CCCCGAGAGCGATTGGCCTCGTTCGCCGACGACGGAATCGTACCCGTCGGGCAGCCGCAAGATGAACTCGTGTGCCCGGGCGGCGCGGGCGGCGTCGAGGATCTGCAAACGCGTCGCTCCCGGAAACCCGTAGGCGATATTCTCGGAGATCGTGCCGTAAAAGAGAAACGGATCTTGCAGCACGATGCCGATGTTGCGGCGATATTCCTCGACGGGAAACGAACGAATGTTGACGCCGTCGACCAGAATCGATCCCTCGGCGACATCGAAGAAGCGGCACACGAGGTTGATCAGCGTCGTCTTGCCCGCGCCGGAATGGCCGACGAGGCCGATCATCTCGCCGGGATGGATCACGAGGTCGATGCCGTGAATGACTTCCCGGGAGCCGTACTTGAAGCGGACGCCCTGCAGTTCGATGCGGCCCTGGATTCGTCCCGGGTGAATGGGGCGTTCCGGATCGGGGACGCTCGGCAGTTTATCGAGGATCTCGAAGATGCGATGGGCGCTCGACGCGGCGCGCTGCACGTGCGTAAAGATGCGGATCATCGATTCCGCCCGCGAGTAAAACGGCGCGATGAGGGCGACAAACATGATGAGCACGCCCAGCTCGATCGTCTGATCGAAGACGAGCAAAGAGCCGTACGCCCAAACGACGAGGAGGCCGATGGTCGTGAGATACGTCACGATAGGGCCGAAGAACGACCATGTGAGATTGACGCGGTCGTTGGCGGCGAGGACCTGATCGTTGCTGTGGCGGAAGCGGGCGATTTCGCGGTCTTCCTGGGCGAACGCCTTGACGACGCGGATGCCCGGAATGGTGTCGGCGAGCACGCTGAGCATATCGGCCCAGGCGAGATTGGCCTGGGTGTAGCCGCGGAGAAAGCGCTTGCGCGCCCATTGCACGAGCCAGACGATGATGGGAAACGGCACCAGCGCCGCCGCGGCCAGGCGGGCGTTGGCGTTGATGAGCAGGATGGCGGCCTGGATGATCGTGAGGCAATCGGCGACGAAATCGACGAGGTGGCTCGAAAGGAAGGTGCAGAGCCGATCGGTGTCGCTCGAAAGGCGGGCGAGCAAGTCGCCGGTGCGTTTGCCGCCGAAGAACTCGATCGACAGCCGTTGGAGATGCGTGTACGTGCGAATGCGTAGGTCTGCGGAAATGCGTTCGCTGACCCAGGCGGAGACGTAGCCGCGCACCCAGCCGAGGACCAGGGCCGCGACAGCCGCGGCGAAGAGCAACCCAAGATAGTAATAGATCAGGTTCGGGTCGACATCTTCGCCGCGAACGCGGGGCGTGAGGACATTATCGACGAGCGGTTGCGTCAGCGTGGGCGGCACGAGGCTCAGCGACGAACTGGCCCATGTCAGCACAAAGGCGAAGGCGATCATGGCGAAGCGCGGTTTGGCGAAACCGATCAGGCGGAACAGCGAGCCGAGCGACCGGCCGCTCTCGGGAGGATTGCATGTGGGGCAACGTTCCGCGCCCGGAGGAATCGGCCCGCCGCAACTCGGACAGACCGACGCCATGGGCGGCACGCCCGTCCGCTGCGTCTCCCATTTTTGCACGAAGGTGCGTGCGGCGTTCGTGCGTGCTGCGGTGTAGCGCCAGTGCCCCAGACGACGATCCGGAGCGACGAATTCGAGTTGTCCGACCGAGGCCTGCTCGGACGATTTGAGTTTGTTCGTCGCCGCCAACGGCCAG
>JBAXFO010001102.1:0-1707 GCA_037139885.1 Planctomycetota bacterium | reverse complement strand
GTCTCGAACGATCTCATCCATCGCATCTGCACGCTGCTTCCCGATCGTTTCGTCGGCGTCGGCCAGCTGCCGCAGTTTCCCGGGGTCTCGCCGAAGAACTGCATCCCTGAGCTCGAACGTGTCGTGAACGAGCTCGGGTTCGTCGGCGTCAACCTGAACCCCGATCCGTCGGGCGGCTACTGGACCGATCCGCCGTTGATCGACAAGCACTGGTACCCGATTTACGAGAAATTGTGCGAGCTCGACGTGCCGGCGATGATCCACGTGTCTTCGTCGTGCAATCCGAATTTTCACGCGACCGGCGCGCACTACCTCAACGCCGACACGACCGCGTTCATGCAGCTCATTCAGGGCAATCTCTTCAAGGATTTCCCGACGCTGAGGTTCGTCATCCCGCACGGCGGCGGCTCCGTGCCGTTCCATTGGGGCCGTTACCGCTGGATGGCCCAGGACATGAAGCGGCCGCCGCTTGTCGAATACCTCCTGCACAACGTCTTTTTCGACACGTGCGTCTATCATCTGCCGGGCATCGAGCTGCTCGCCAAGGTCATTCCGGTGGATAACATCCTGTTCGCCTCGGAGATGATCGGCGCGGTGAAGGGCATCGATCCGGAGACGGGCCATCATTTCGACGACACGAAGCGCTACATCGACCAGCTCGGCGGCCTCACCAAGGAAAACCGCAGCAAGATTTTTGAAGGCAATGCCCGCCGCGTGTACCCACGGCTTGACGCGCTGCTGACCCGGCGCGGTCACCCCAACGCCGCGATCGCGTAAAACATTATGTCTACCTTTTCCTTGTCTGATATCCGTCGCGACTTCGAACGCGTATCGCCCGCGACCGTGCAGCGGGCGTCGGCCTTCGCCGCGTCGATTCTCGCCGATGTCGCCGGCCGCTACGGAACGCTCGACGGTCGCATCGCCCCGATCTCGCCGTCCATGCGCATGGCCGGTCCCGCGATCACCGTGGAGGTTCGCCCGGGCGACAACTTGATGATCCACGCCGCGATGACGATCGCCAAGCCCGGCGACGTGCTCGTGATCGATGGCAAGGGGGATCGCACCTGCGCGTTGATGGGGTCGATCATGATCAACGCGTGCCGGAAGCTGGGTCTTGCCGGCGTGGTCGTCGATGCCGCGGTGCGCGACACCGAAGAATTGCGGGCGCTCGGCTTTCCGGTTTATTCCGTCGGCGCCAATCCCAACGGGCCGACCAAGTTCGTTCCCGGCCGCATCAACTGGCCGATCTCGTGCGGCGGCAGAACGATCAATCCCGGCGACCTCATCGTCGGCGACGCCGACGGCGTCGTGGTCGTCGAGCGCGAAAAGGTGGAATCGCTGCTGGATCTTGCGGCTAAGAAGGTGACGGAAGAACAGGCGCGCATCGCCGACATCGTCGCCGGCAAGAATCTGCGTCCCAAGTGGCTTGAGGGAGCGCTGCGCGCCGCCGGCGTTCTGAAAGAGAACGAGACGCTGTAGCCGCTACTTTGCGAGCGGATCGGGCCGCACCTGGATGTGCGCGGCGAAGGGCTTCGTGCCTTTGCCGCCTTCGATGTGATAGGGCGCACGGCCGGCATAGGTCGACCAGAGTCCCTTGGCTTTCCAGCCGCCCTTGGGGTCGTCGATCTTGATGACCTCGGCGCCCATCCCGGCGAGGAACAGCGTGCACTGCGGCCCGGAAAAGAACCGCGTCAGGTCCAGCACCAC
>JBAXFO010001101.1:0-1710 GCA_037139885.1 Planctomycetota bacterium | reverse complement strand
TGACGGATCTCAAGGCACGCGGTCTGCTCGACGACACGTTGGTGCTTTGGGGCGGCGAATTTGGCCGCACGCCGACGGCCGAGGGGAACAACGGTCGCGAGCATCATCCGTTCGGCTTCACAATGTGGCTCGCGGGAGGCGGCATCAAGGGGGGCATGACCTACGGCGCCACCGACGAATTCGGCTGGCACGCGGTTGAGAACAAGGTCCACGTCCACGACCTGCACGCCACGATCCTCCACCTGCTCGGTTTCGACCATACCCGGCTCACCGTCCGATACGGCGGCAGGAATTACCGACTGACCGACGTCCATGGGCATGTCGTGGAGGATATTCTGGCGTGACGAATTCTCGAATTCTTGGCCGCGATCCGCCCGGGGAATGGGCAATCGTGCTACCTTACCCTTGAGAATGTTCACGGAGTTTTAACAAAAATGAAAATCAAACGCGGAATTTCATCGCGATTGGCCAAATAAGTTTAGAGCGGTTCCTTATTCGACGGCTGAATGAGCCGTAACTCATGGCCCGGACAGGTCGAGACATCATTCGGGCACGAAACTCGTTGCAGGCGGCCCGTCGTGGGGGGTAATCTATCACAGCATAGCCGATTCGTGTTCCCAGAGGCGTTCATCTGGGAAAGATCGGTACAATGCTCGGTCGTGCCCTGTATTTCGATTGAGGATGTCGAATGCGATTTTCTCTGTTTTGGTCTGCTCTGCTGACCATGGTCGGCACTCAGGCCTCCGCCGGCGTTGCGAATGACACCGGCGTCAAGTTCTTCGAGGAGAAAGTCCGCCCCGTGCTGGTAAAGCATTGCTACGAATGCCACTCGGCCGACGCGAAAAAGCTCAGGGGTTCGCTCTATCTGGACAGCCGCGAAGGCATCCGCGAAGGCGGCGTCACCGGGCCAGCGGTCGTGCCCGGCAAACCGGCGGAAAGCCTGCTGATCAAGGCGGTACTGCACGCCAGCGCCCATTTGAAAATGCCGAAAGTCAAACTACCGGACGCCGTCATCGCTGATCTGGAAACGTGGATCAAGCTGGGCGCTCCCGATCCACGCGAACGGAGCGCCCGTCGGATCGCGCCTGCGGATCGCGAGCACTGGGCGTTTCAAAAGACCCAGCGCCCGGCGGTTCCCAAGGTGCGCGCGGGCGAGCGCGTTCGCACTCCCGTCGATGCGTTCCTGTTGCACCGGCTCGAAGCCAGGGGGCTTACCTACGCGCCGGATGCGGACCGGACCACGCTGATTCGCCGAGCGACCTTTGACTTGATAGGCCTGCCGCCGTCGCCGCAGGAGGTGCAATCGTTCGTGACCGACGCAGGGGCCGACGCCTACGAGCGCCTGATTGATCGTCTCCTGGCGTCGCCGCACTTTGGTGAACGCTGGGGCCGGCACTGGTTGGACGCGGCGGGACATGTCGATATTACGGGGGGCGATAACGACGCGGGCACGGTCAAGATCGGCGAAGGGAAATGGCGCTACCGGGATTACGTCGTCCGCGCGTTCAACGAGGACAAGCCGTTGGATCGCTTCCTGATCGAGCAACTCGCCGGCGACGAACTCGACGACTGGCGTTCCGCCAAGTCATACACGCCCGAAATCCAGGAACGACTGATCGCGACCGGCTTTTTGCGGACCGCGCCCGACAACACTGACGAAATGGAAATCAACAAGGCTCGCGAGCATCACTCGATCTTACAGCAGACGGG
>JBAXFO010001100.1:0-1710 GCA_037139885.1 Planctomycetota bacterium | reverse complement strand
ACCAGGAACGGCATGATCGGCCGCAACAGTTCCGGGTCGATCAAGAACAAATTTCGTTGGCCGCGAAAGTTATCGCTGTCGACGAGAATCAAACCGCGGCCCGTGAGAGCCTGGCCGACGCCGTCCCAGAACGTGCGGAAATCGCTGAGCGACGTCTGGGCCGCGATGCGTTGCCGCCGGCGTTCGGCGAGTTGCTTCTGGGCTTCCGCGACCGGCATGCCCTTCAGTATGCTCTCGATGCCGTCGAGGGTGAGGTTCAGCTCTTGCTGTTGCGAGAGGTCATGGCGGGCGTTGCTGTGCTGCACGAAACGATTCGTCTGCGCGGCCGCCGCCAGCGTTCTTTCTGTCGCCGAGGCCTTCGCCTCGACGACGATCTTCTCCGCATCCGACTGACCGGCTTTGCGTTTCGCGATGGACCGTTCCTCGGCCATATTGATGCCGCGATCGCGATCCTCCATGGCCTTGGCGACGCCGTAATACGCATCGACGACCTCGGCCGGCGGATGCAAATCGATCAGCGACAGGCCCTCGAGCTCGACGCCCAGGCCCTGGGGACCGTAACTGGCGCACAACGCTCGCAAGCGCGCGAGGACTTCGTTCTGAAACGCCTCGCGTTCGATCGTCAGCAAGTCTTGAAACGGCCGGCCGGCGACAAGGCTTCGCAAGGCGGATTCCGTCGTCGCCCGCAAAATCTCGTCGACGCCGCCGACTTCGAAAAGGTAGACCTTGGGATCGACGACGCGATAACGAAGCACCGCCTGCACGTCGACGAGATTGCCGTCGCCGGTGATCATGGTCGCTTCGTCCTGCCGGCGGTTCTCCTTACGATGAGCGCTGTTCCACGTCCACGACGCCGTCGCCAGATTTTCGTTGCCCTCGCGGAAGCCGACCTCGATCGTACGCACGCGCTCGGCGACGCGCGTGACGTCTTCGATCGGCCAGGGATAGCGCCATGTCCAACCCGGCGCGAGCGTCTCCACCGCTCGGCCAAAGCGGCGGACCACGGCCGTTTCATCGGGCCGCACGATCGTCAACCCGAAGGCCGCCCACACGAGCAGAGCCAAGGCGATGCCGCCAGCGAGGAATTTTTTCGGATGAGAGCCGAGCGTGTGCGTCCATTCGTGAACGTCGAACGTGCGATCGATCCACAGATCGATATCGCGGAGGCGATTCTCCATGCCGCGGACGGTTTTGCTTTGCGTCGTTCGCTCGAACCAAAGCAAGCGCATCGAATTGAGCAGCACCGCCAGCGAGCCGATTTGATGATAGATGACGGCGGCCAACGGCGATTGCTCGGCCCAGGCCGCGGGCGCCAGGATCGGCCACAGCCATGACGTAAGCAGAATACCCAGGCCATTGACGCCGAACGCGAACCAGAGAATGTTTTGGCGGATGATCGCGACCGTTTGCCGGGAAAGCCGCATGAGCAGGGGCAACGACCGGAGCGAATCGCTGAGGAGCACGACATCGCCCGCTTCGGCGGCCAGATCGATGCCGCGCAGGGCGATGCCGACATCGGCGCGGGCGAGAGCCGGAGCGTCGTTAATGCCGTCGCCGATCATGACGACTTTGCCGCCCGCTTTTTTGAGCGCGTCGATCCGTTCGGCTTTTTGATGCGGCAGCAGTTCCGCTTCGATGGCGCTGAAGCCCAAGTCTCCAGCGACCGACTCGGCGACGGCCCGGCGATCTCCCGTCAGCAAGACGATCGGC
>JBAXFO010001099.1:0-1715 GCA_037139885.1 Planctomycetota bacterium | reverse complement strand
CGCCTATCGCTTCTTCTCGACGGATCGGCGCAAATTCATCGTCGCCGATACGCCCGGGCACGAACAGTACACCCGGAACATGGTCACCGGAGCCTCGACGGCCGACCTCGCCGTCATCCTCATCGACGCACGCAAAGGCGTTCTCACGCAGACGCGCCGGCACAGCTTTCTCGTCTCGCTGCTCGGCATCCGCCGCGTCGTCCTCGCCATCAACAAGATGGATCTCGTCGGCTATTCCCAGGCGACCTTCGACGCCATTCTCGCCGACTACAAAACCTTCGCCGCGCGCATCGGCCTCCATGAAATCACGCCGATTCCCCTTTCCGCGGCCTATGGCGACAACATCGTCGAACCCGGCACGAACATGCCCTGGTACGTCGGCCCTTGCCTGATGGAGCATCTCGAAACCGTGCCCGTCGGCGACGACATCGCCGAGCAACACTTTCGCATGCCCGTGCAATGGGTCAATCGCCCCAACGCCGACTTTCGCGGCTTCGCCGGTTCGATCGCCGGCGGCACCGTCCGCAAGGGCGAACCGATCCGCGTCTTGCCTTCGGGGAAGGAAAGCCGGGTCGCCCGCATCGTGACCGCGGATGGCGATCTTGATGAGGCCGTTGCGGGACAGTCGATCACGCTGACGCTGGAAACCGAAATCGACGTCAGCCGCGGCGACGTCATTGCCTCGCGCGAGACGCCCCCAGAAACCGCCCAACAGTTCGAAGCGACAATCGTCTGGATGCACGAAGAACCGATGCTCCAGGGCCGCACCTATCTCATGAAGATCGGCACGCGCACGGCCTCCGCAACGATCTCCCCGCTCAAGCACAAGGTGAACGTCAACACCCTCGAACACACGGCAGCCGAGAAGCTCGAACTGAACGACATCGGCGTCGCCGAACTCGAACTCGACCGCGTCATCGCGTTCGAGCCGTATGCGGCCAACCGGACTCTGGGCGGCTTCATCCTCATCGATCGGCTCACGAACAACACCGTCGGCGCGGGCCTCTTGAACTTCGCCCTGCGCCGTTCGCAGAACGTCCACTGGCAGGCGCTCGATGTCAACAAGGACTTGCGCTCGCGATTGAAGGGGCAGCGGGCGTGCGTAGTTTGGCTTACAGGGTTATCAGGGTCGGGCAAATCGACGATCGCCAATCTCATCGAAAAGAAACTCGTCGCCCAGGGCCGGCACACGTATCTGCTCGACGGCGACAACGTCCGTCACGGCCTCAACAAAGACCTCGGCTTCACCGCTCAAGACCGCGTGGAGAACATTCGCCGCGTCGCTGAAGTGGCGCGTTTGATGGTCGACGCGGGGCTCATTGTCGTGGTGTCGTTCATCTCGCCGTTCCGCGCCGAACGCCAGATGGCTCGGGATCTGGTGGCTGCCGGCGAGTTCCTCGAAGTGTTCGTCGACACTCCCTTGGCCGTCGCCGAAAAACGCGACCCCAAAGGCCTTTACCGCAAAGCCCGCCTCGGCGAACTCAAGAACTTCACCGGCATCGATTCGCCATACGAAGCTCCGGAAGCCCCCGAGATTCACATCGATACGACTCGCATGACCTCCGAACAAGCCGCCGACGCCATCATCGCCCGGCTTGCTCAGGCATAAACGATCGTCGCAATAACGCAGCGGAGCGCGGACGGGATTTTCGGGTTCTGAGCCATCCCTGGAAGCCCGACGCGTCAGCGAGGGATGCCGTCAAACCTCGCTAACG
>JBAXFO010001098.1:0-1719 GCA_037139885.1 Planctomycetota bacterium | reverse complement strand
GAAAAGCAGGTCCGCCGTCTCACGATCAACATGAGTCCGGTCGATCAGGCCGGCCATGTTGAGCAGGACAAAGGCGAGCTGGAATGGCCGCCATTGCGGTTCGTCGAGAGCACTCGGATCGCCGGTCGCGCCTGCGACACGACGGCGCGCAGCCGTGGAAACGGACAGATTCATGAACCGGAACGCCGTGCGGGCTTTTGCGTCCCTCGCGAGAATATCGATGCCCTTTGCGATCCGGTCCTTCGCTGTCGCCATCTCAGCAACAAGGCGTTCGCCGGTCTCGCGGCGGCGGGTGGGAAGGCCTGTGAGCTTCTTGCGCTCAGCGTCGATCCAAATTCCATAGAGTAACGGCAGATCAACCAAGGCGGCGCGAAGGCTGGCGCCGTCGCCCTCCGCCAACTGCGCGAGCGCTTCCATGCCGAACGTAACCTGCGCCTTGAGTTCTGGGTCTTCATTCGGCGCAACGCGCTCAACTTCCGCCGATGGCAGCGGATCGGTCCACACCCGCGTCACACCGCTGGCGCCATCTTCAGAGGTGTCCCATCCAGCGGCCGCATTTCGTCCTACGGCCCATTCACGCATGTCGCGATAGTGCAGATCCGCGATCCGCAGATCCCAATCCTGGGCGCGATAGCCGGAAAGGTCGCGACGCGGACGGAATCCCGTTTCGTTTACAAGTTCGAGCCGCGCCTGAAAGGCGTAGCTGACATCGGCATAGAAGCGATGAACGGTAGCCCGCCGATTGACGAGGAAGACGGTGAGGGCACGGACGCGCTCAGTCTTGCCGTCCGGCGTGGTGTAGCTGAACAAGCGTGAATGGGTTTCCAGCACTAGGCCGCCACCGCGGCGTTGTTCGGCCGCACTTTCCGGCACGACGATTGGGCCGCCGCGACCGTCCTTGATGGGAAGAGCCACGACGCGGTGCTTTGGGGTTCGAACCCACTCGACCATGGGCCGCTCAATGCGCTTTGGCTTGCCGTCCTCGCCAAGCTCCTCGGGCAAGGGCTCGGGCAGTAAGATCGTCTCGGGCAATGGCGGTTCTGTTCGATAGTCACCCCACGAAACGCGCGCTTCGATCGACGTCACGTCCGGATCGAGCAACACCGTCAGTCCTAGGGACGACGGCAGGAATCGCCGCCGCGCGTTCGGGGCCTCGGGCTCCTCGTTGTCGGTCGCGGCGCCGCCAGCGCCATCGGCGTCCGGCTCCTCGACATCGATTTCCAGCTCTTCCTGGGCGGACGGATCGTTCTCGTCATCATCTCCATCGAGGGCGAGCGCATCCTCTGCAGGCGCGATAAATCCAGCCAGATACCAGCGTGACGGGCTTTCGTTCAGCCGCTCGTTCGCCAGATCGGCGTCCTGCGGCCCCGGGCCGATGAGATCACGACGAAAGGTGTCCACGATGTGGGCGCGAATATCGACCGAGTTTGTCATGACCGCCCAAGCCCCTCCGAGATAAACAGTTCTCCAAGGACCTTTTCGAGCCACTTGGTCGTGTAAGCCAATTTCAGTGCGTCTTTCGGTCGATGCCCCGCATCGGTGAGAAGCGCTTCCAAGGCGATCAGCCGGTCCTTGAGGCCGAGCCGAACGCCAAATCGCATACTGGCCTTGTCAGGCCCACACAGAACCCAGGCATCGCTTCGTGTCAGCGCGTGCGCCCACAAAGTGTAGCGCGACAATCAGGATGAGAACGGCGCGACAATCAGGATGAGACGAGGC
>JBAXFO010001097.1:0-1721 GCA_037139885.1 Planctomycetota bacterium | reverse complement strand
ACCGTGATCGTGGGCTTCGCCGGTTCCTCCGATCCCATGATGAATTGCCCCGCTGGGATCAGCACCAGATCCAATGTCACGCCCCCGCCGAGATCCAGACTCTTCGTCGCCGGAAGCTTCACCCGCTCCGCATACGACGCCACAGTCTCTTTGCCATCCCATAACGGAAACACGCGCGCCCCTTCAGCGGCTCCCAGCGGAAGGGAGAGGAGCATCAGCGTGAGCAGCGACATCAAACGCGGACGGGAGAGCATGGGTTACGGTCCTTTTTTAGAAGAGCGGAGATGAATGAGCATTCGAAGAAGTACCAGACCGTTCCGAGAATTATCATTCCAATGAACGCATGCATCATTGCCGAATAGTGGATGTTCATGCCAGCACTTCTTTCACGACATGTCCATGAACGTCAGTCAAACGGCGGTCGATGCCGTTGTGGCGGACGTTCAGGTTTTCGTGGTCGATGCCCATGAGATGGAGAATGGTTGCGTGCAAATCGTAGCAGGTCGTCTTTCCTTCTGCGGCCTTCCACGACCAGTCATCGCTCTGTCCATATGCAACTCCCGGTTTGACGCCCGCACCGGCCATCCAATTGACAAACGTGCCGCCATTGTGATCGCGCCCGTCGCCCCCTTGCGCGAACGGCGTGCGGCCGAACTCGGTTGTCCAGATCACGAGCGTGTCGGAGAGGAGGCCGCGGTCGCGGAGATCGTCGAGGAGGGCGCCGATCGGCTCATCGACGCTCTTGGCCATCGGCGGCAGCTCGCGGGAAATGCTGCCGTGGTTGTCCCAGTTGTCGACCGCCCCCTGGGGGCCGCTCCACACCTGCACGAACCGCGTGCCACGCTCAATCAGCCTTCGGGCCATCAGGCAGCGCTTGCCGAAGTCGGCCGTCTCCTTCTGCTCCAAGCCATAGGCGGCAATCGTCGCCGCGGTCTCCCCCGCGAGGTCGAAGGTGGCCGGCGCCGAGAGCTGCATCCGGGCGGCGAGCTCACCCGAGGCGATCCGGGCTTCGAGCTGGGTGTCGAGGGGGCGGGCGGCGGCATGGCGGCGATTGAGCCGGCTGATCGCAGCGAGCGTGTCGCGATCGGCATCGCCCCGGGCAAACGGGAAGGCGTCGGCGGCGAAAATGTCTGGAATCGGCTCGGGCCGGCCGAGATCGACGACGGTCCCCTGATGGCGGGCGGGCAAAAAGCCCGCGGAAAAGTTCCCCTTTTGGTTGTAAGGGAGGCCACGCGGGTCGGGGAGAACGACAAACTCGGGAAGATCGTCGACGATCCGCCCCAGGCCATACGACACCCAGGCGCCGAGGCAGGGAAACCCGGGGATCATGAACCCGGTGTTCATCATGTAGCTGGCCGGGCCATGGACATTCGTCGTCGTCTTCATCGCCATCAGGCACGCCATCCGATCGACTCGCTCGGCCTGACAGTGGAACATGCTGCTCACCCATCGCCCCGTCTCGCCATGCCGGGCAAACGGGAACGGGCTCTTCAAGACGTTGCCGGCCGGGCCTGTAAAGCCTTCCGGCTTTTCTTTCGGCCCGAGCGCCTCGCCGTGGTGTTTCTCGAGGGCCGGCTTGAAATCAAACGTGTCCATCGGGCTCGCGCCGCCGTTCATGAACAGCTGGATGACGCGGCGGACCTTCGCCGGATGATGGAGACCACCGAGTGGCCAGGACGGATAGGCGACCGCTGCACCGTCGGCCCCTCCTCTCCCCTCCC
>JBAXFO010001096.1:0-1722 GCA_037139885.1 Planctomycetota bacterium | reverse complement strand
GGTTTTTGCTGTCACGGTCTACCGCGCTACGCCCGCGAGTTTGCGGAGGTCGAAGACGATCTCGCGCCGCTCAGGGGTTGCGAGGTTAAACAGCTCGATCTGTTCGCTCAAACGCTTTCGAACGCCGCGACCGTCGAGAAAGCCGGTGAAGTAATCCTGAAACGGCATTTGGTCGGGTAACTCATTTCGATGCAGAAGTCGATCGTTTTTCACATCAAAGAAGATTTCGGCAACGGCTCGGTCGCCCTTGTACTCGATGGCGTATAGGTATCGGCCGTCGTGGGAAGTGGAAACAAACGACATAATCGACGGCAGCACGACGTCGGCCAGGATGCGCCGGTTGAATGTGCCGTCGGCGACGTTGATCAGCCAGATTTCGTGTGCGAAACCGGCGTCGTCTCGGCGTTGGAAGAGAATAGGAAACACGTCTCCCGCTATGGTATCTAGTTGATACACGATGCGTTTCACATGGCCGCGACGACCCGCTTGGCGGCTATAGTCGGCCGACGTGTGTCGCCAAAGGACCTGCGCGGGCTCATCGAACGAGTACCGCGACAGCGATCGCCCGTCCTCAATGGTCGCGCCCGATGCGGCGATGACGGTCCGCTCGGGGGCAGCGACATGCAAAATGCCGGTGTCCGTATCTTCGATCGACTTCCGCGGATTACCGAGCCGCGGCTCGAACCGCAGTTGATTGCGCCATTTCTTCGCTGGATCGTCCGTCCAAATCGTGTCGTAGTCCAACGAATCGGCGATGCGGGCGAGGGTTCCGGATATCCAAAAACCCTCTTTTTCGGCAGTCGTGAGCAACCAGGTGAGGGTGCCCGTTTCCAAGTTCCATCCCCAAACCGTCTCTCGTAGCTCCGTCCCCTCATTGTCCGGGTCTTCGTCAACGCCGCAGCGGATTTCGCGCAACGTCAGCAGCACGGCGTGTTGCGCGTACGCGTTGCCGACATAGAAACGATATGCGATTTGGTCGTCACCCTTGATCTTCGCCGGCGGGACGGTCACGCAACGAATTTGCTCCGTCGACGGAGCAATCGCGAACATGGTCATCCATCGCGATCGCGGACCGCCGAAGTTGGGAACTTCGTGGAGCCGTATTTGAATCCATTTTTCGCCGGCGACGATGTACGGCTCGATGTACGGCGTGTCATTCCCGGCGCGAACAAAGGCCGCTTTCGCACCTTCGGCCGAATCGATCTGAACCGGTGCCGGCATCGGCGGCTCAGCGCCGACGGCCGAACCGGTCGACGCTGTCAACACGAGCAGTACGATCCATCGCATGAGTCGCCTCGAAGTCCGCACGGACAAGTCGGCGTCCGACGACAGCCGGGCCCCACCCACAAATGGACACAGCCGACGCCGATCGAAACGCCGTCGACCCGGGGCGGGCGTTTCCTATCGCTGCCGCGCATGAAAAAGCCACCACCGGAGAAGAAAACGGGGCGTTCTGACTTCTTCCCTCACGAAGAGCCCAGGAACAAGCCGTGTGCTACCCGACCCACGCTTTGAATACGTCGTTCAACCCGACGCTTTGCGGTTCGCCGGCGAAGAGGACGACGCGGTAGCGTAGTTCCAGCGTCTTGCCGGCGGCCAGCGTCCACGGTTCTTTGACGAAGTTGAACGGCGACGGCGAGAGGTGGCCGTAGTCGCGGATGAACCAGGCGGCGTTGCCGCCGAAGTTCGTCGGGTGGCTCATGATGACGATCCCTTCAGTGA
>JBAXFO010001095.1:0-1723 GCA_037139885.1 Planctomycetota bacterium | reverse complement strand
GCTTTCTGGCGATGAAAGTGATCTCTCAAGTCGGCGCCCGCCTGCATCATGGCGCCAAATCGTTCTGGGACGAAGCGATCCAGTAGACAGCCGCGCCTAGGCCCTGGGGGGCTCCCGAACGAGTCGTTGAAGCAGAATCGGGTTCTGCCGGCTCACCCGGCCTGCAACGGCATCCGGCGCCCGAAACTTCCCGATTCTGTTTAACTCCCTCGTTCGGCCCAAAAGGTGAAGTCGCATGCCGACCTGGGTGCCTCCGCCGGACTTGGAACTTCAGCTCTGGTACGGTGACCTGCTGGTGGCCGACCTGCACGAGGTGTCTCCGCATCAGGGCACTTGGTTCTCCACCTACGAGTTGAAGATTTCGGCGAAAGAAGGCCCTTTGCAGGATAGACTGCTCGAGTACATTGCGTTCAGCGAAGGCTTCAACGATCGAATCAGGGACGGCGAGGACCACGACTTCGCCGAGTTCGATCGTTTTGATCAGATTCCTGAGGCGGGCTCATGGCGCGTACCCCTTCCGGACGGTGGTGTGATGCCGATGGAGGGTCGTCTCCAATTCGCCTGGGGAGTGGCGACATGGCAGCAGCCTGAAAGGCCACCGGGCGCGGAAGCGGTTGCGAACGAGTTGTGGGTGCGCGTTGCGGGTCAGGTATCGGCAAGCCATCGACCTCGCTAATCGCGCGGCTGGCCGAACAAGGCGTTGCACGGCGACCGGGGCCGCATTCTTTCGCGAGACACCACGGCGTTGGGGCGGCCACGGCGCGTGAACTATTCCGTTCGGTGAAGAGAGGAACTAATGGATGTCATCGCGGAACACCATCTTGTTGCAACCTATTCCGATGGAGCGTCGGGGCCAGTAACGCTGCGGGTTGGCCGTCCTTTTGCCCATCCGTTGGGCGATCATGCTTGCTCGGTCCAGGCAGAAGGTTTGCGACTGTGGGAAGGGCCGAAAGAGATTTTCGGCGTCGGCACCTGGCAGGCTCTGGTGCTTGGACTCCGTTTGCTTCGCTCCATTTTGTCTGCGGAGGCCGAGCGTGGAACGGTGTTTCGCTGGGAGAGCGGAGAGGACGCTGTTAGCGTCGACGAGTTATTCGTTCTTAGGATGCTGTCTTGAAACGTCTCGCTTTGCTCTTGGTCCTCCTGCTCGCCTTACTGTTCGTAGCGGCAAGTGCGGTGTGGCGGCCGCTCGCTCCGGCGCCTGGCGTTACGCTGGAAAATGCTCGCCGCTTGCACAACGGCATGGACAAGCGGACCGTTGAAGCAATTCTCGGCAGTTTCGCAACGAGGGAGAAGAAGTACGATAACCGCTGGGCCGATCTGTCCTGGTGCACCCGCATTTGTATAGTCGAAGTGCATTACGATTATCTGATGAGCCGCGTCGTCCGCGTCCATTGCGCCTACGCGAAGTCGGTCGACAATCGTGAGCCTCGGAAGGCGTCTGACTACATTCTGCTCCGTAACATCGGAAGCGAAGACACGATTATCGCCCGCCTGCGGGGCTGGCTTGGACTCTGATCGCGTCGTTCTCGTTTTGCCAGGTGCACGACGGCTCGCCAAACAAAACGCCGCACTGTGAGCTCAGCGATGTGCGGAACGGGAGTCGTTTATTAATTCGCTTGTGACATGGAACGCGTTCGCTTCCGCCGGAGGCAAAAAAACCCGCTTACGAGGCGAGCCTTTTGTTCTCCGCTCGGCGTCCGCGTTTTCGTCTACGCCGCCTCTT
>JBAXFO010001094.1:0-1723 GCA_037139885.1 Planctomycetota bacterium | reverse complement strand
AACCAAGGATCCGCTGGGGGCGTTCATCGCCATCGTGCAGCATTTGCAAGGAAAACTGCCCGCTCTTCCGGCAGGAATTGACGCGCGGGCGTGCATCGACGCCACGGCGACGATTGGCGCCGCGCCGACAATTATGCCGCTGGCCGTGGTCGGGGCGGGGACGACCATCGGCGCACGCTGTCTGATTCATCCGGGCGTGGTCATCGGCCGGAACTGCAAGATCGGCGACGATGTCACGATCTATCCGAACGCGGTCATTTACGATGGCGTCGAAATCGGCGATCGCTCGTCGATTCACGCGAACGCGGTCATCGGAGCCGACGGCTTCGGCTATCGCTTTCAAAATGGCCGGCACGTGAAAGTGCCGCAGCTGGGAACGGTGGAGATCGGCGCGGATGTCGAGATCGGCGCCTGTTCGACGATCGACCGCGGCACCTTCCAGCCGACGCGGATCGGCGCCGGGACGAAGATCGACAACCTGGTCCAGGTGGCTCACAACTGCCAGGTCGGCAAGCACAACATCTTCGTCAGCCAGCTCGGCATGGCCGGCTCGTGCAGCACGGACGATTATGTCGTCATCGCCGGGCAGGTCGGCATCGCGGATCACATTCATATCGGGGCGGGGGCGACGATCGGCGCGAAGTCGGGCGTGACCAAAGACGTGCCGGCGGGGCAGCGGATGCTCGGAGCGCCGGCCACTCCCGAACGCGATCAGAAACGGATTCTGATGACGATGGACAAACTGCCCGAGATCCGCCGCGACGTTCGCAAGATCAAACAACACCTCGGCATGACGGACGACGAATCATGACGGCTCCTATCGGTTTGCTCGCGGGCAGCGGACGGTTTCCGATCGTGTTCGCGGAGAAGGTGCGAGCCGCGGGTCGGAAGATCGTGTGCGTCGGCGTGCGCCATGAGGCGCCGACCGAGCTCATCCCGCTGGTCGACCGCTTTCACTGGGCGGGCATCGCGAAACTGGGCCGGATGATTCGCTGTTTCAAGGGCGACGGCGTCGGCGAGATCGTGATGGCCGGCAAGATCGATAAGAAAAATCACCTATACACGCCGCTGCGTTATTGGAATCTGTTGCCCGACTGGCGGACGTTTCAATTTTGGCATCGCCGCATGCGGGGCGACAATCGCGACGACACGCTCTTGCTCGGCCTGATCGCCGAGTTCGCGCGCGACGGATTGAAATTCACCTCGGCCCTCGACTATTGCCCGGAGCTACTCGTGAAAGAAGGCGTTTTAACCAAGCGTGCGCCGACCGTCGCCGAAGTGGCCGACATCGGTTTCGGCTGGGAGCTGGCGAAAGAAATGGGCCGGCTCGATGTCGGCCAGAGCGTGGCCGTCAAAGAGCGAGCGGTCATCGCCGTCGAAGCGATCGAGGGGACCGACCGGGCCATCGCCCGCGCGGGCGAGCTTTGTCGCCGCGGCGGCTTCGTCGTGGTCAAGGTCGCCAAACCGCAACAGGATATGCGTTTCGATGTGCCCACCGTCGGCGTGACGACGATCGAGTCGATTCACAAGGCGGGCGGACGCGTGCTGGCGATCGAATCGAACAAGACGATCATCAGCGATGAAACGCAGACGATCGCGCTCGCGGATCGGTTGGGAATTACCATCGTCGCCCGGGCGGCATAAAGCTCTTGTAGGGTGGGTTGAGCCACTGTCATTTACACATAACTTTATCGGAATCCCCGCGGATTTGTTGAGGAGCGGC
>JBAXFO010001093.1:0-1725 GCA_037139885.1 Planctomycetota bacterium | reverse complement strand
CGCGCCGGGTTTGCCTGATTGCCGTGATCTTGGAGCGCGTAGGCGAGCGACCGCAGGATCGGTTCGGCATGCCGCCAACCGATCGTGACGAGCGTGCGATAGGAGTTGGCGACGAAGATCGCCTTGTGACCGATGTCGCGGAAGTCGCGGGCGCCGTAGCGCCAGAACATCTCGTACGTTTCGTTGAGGCTGGCCATCCGCGCGAGCCGTGCCGTGGCGCGGTCAGCCTGGTCGCTGTCCCAGGAGTCCATGCTCTCGCGAAACGCTTGAAATGCGTTCGCCGGCGCCGGCAGGTCGCCGTCCGGCAGCGCCGCCATGCGCCAGTCCCCTTCCTGGACATTGCGGGCTTGTGAATCCTTGTAATTGTCGATAGCCCAGAAGAGGGGCAGCCAGCGATCACGATCGGCCGCGGCCAGACTGGCGAGGTGGGCCGAGTTGACGACCAACACCGCGTGAAACTTGAAGCACACCGGACGCGGCTGAATCCCGCGCACCCCGGCCAGCATCAGAGCGCTCAAAACCTGCTGATAGCTCGTGCCGGCCCGAACTCGGGACGCGATCTCTTCCAGCAATCGATTGCGCGCGGTGTCTTCGATCAAGCGAACGAGTCCTTCCACGTCCCCCGCCACCGGAGCCAGAGATCTCTGCACTTGCTGAGCCGACAGGGCGGGCAGTTGTTGCAAGAAGGCAAATTCGCCGGCGGTCGCCAGCGTGCCCAATTGAACGGAACGGGCCAAGAAGTCGCGTCGGGTAGCCATGGCGATTCTCGTGAAGATGAGTGGCGACGGAAGACGACCAATGGCATTATTGCGCCGCGAACGGGCGAACGCTACTGGAAAGGCGGTTGTCGCAACGGACGATTCTTCCAAAGAAAGATCATCACTCTCAATGGGCCTCGACCAACTGCTCCACCGTTCGCCGCAGCAGTTCCTCGCCGCCAAACGTCATGCCCAGCCCTCGGATCTTTCGCGTCTCGATCTGGTGTTTCGGTCCGCGGTTCAGGTCGGAGATCACGCTCGGGCTGCCGGTCAGCTCTTTTGCGATTCGTGCGACGGTTTCCTCGGCCACATACGCGTCGTAGCAACTGAACGATTGCCCGGCGATGCGTTTCGCGTCGACCTGGAGCAGCAGTTCCACGGCGTGGGCGACGTCGGCCGCGTGAACTTCCTTCCCTCCGCGTGGCGTTTCGACGCGTTCGCCGCGAACCACTTGGCCGACAAGATCAAACCATCGGCTCTTTGCTGGCGGACGGTCCAGACCGTAGATGCCGGTCGGCCGCAAGGCGCAGATCGGCCATCCCTGGCCGAAGCCATAGCTGTGGACGAATGCTTCGATCGCGGCCTTGTGCACGCCGTAATGGCTGGCGGGCCAGAGCGGGTGGGCTTCGTCGAGCGGCCGATCGTCGAGAATCACGTCGTGCACGGCGCACGTCGAAACGAAGACGAACCGCGAAGCACCACACTCGAACGCCGCCTGAAAGAGCTGCAACGAGCCGGTGAGGTTGACGCCAAAGAAGACATCGGCCGCGCCGTGGCCGCCGGCGCCACGGTTCCGAGGCCCTCCCCATTGCACGGCGGCATGGACGACGGCGTCGGCCCCCTCGACGAGTCGTTTGGTCGCGGCAACATCGCCCAGTTCGCCGGGCAGCCATTCGATTGCCGCGGTGACATCGTCGAAGCCGCTCCGATCGCTGTCCGGGCGAAACCAACAGCGCAGGCGATGCCC
>JBAXFO010001092.1:0-1730 GCA_037139885.1 Planctomycetota bacterium | reverse complement strand
GCACTGGTGGCATCCTCCCGTCGGCCGCGGCGTGCGCACGCATTTCTCCGACGATTACTTGTGGCTCCCCTATGCGGCTTGTCGGTATGTGACGATGACGGGCGACACGGGCGTGCTCGATGAACGCGTGCCGTTTTTGCAGAGCCGGCTGCTGCGGGCGGATGAAGAAGCGAACTACGATCTCCCGCACGTTTCCGACGATGTCGGCACGCTTTACGAACATTGCCTCCGCGCGATCAATTACGGACTGCGGTTCGGCGCCCACGGCTTGCCGCTCATCGGCTGCGGCGACTGGAACGACGGCATGAACCTCGTCGGCCAGCACGGCAAGGGCGAGAGCGTCTGGCTGGCGTTCTTCCTGTTCGACGTCCTCAATCAATTCGGCGCGCTGGCCCGGCGCCGCGGCGACAATCTCACGCTCGACAAATGCACGGTCGAAGCGGGCCGGCTCCGAGGCCATATCGAAGAAAGCGGCTGGGATGGGCAATGGTATCGTCGGGCCTATTTCGACGACGGCTCCCCGCTCGGCTCGGCGACCAACGAAGAATGCCAGATCGATTCCATCTCGCAAAGTTGGTCGGTCCTCTCCGGCGCGGGCACGCGCGAGCGCTCGACGATGGCCATGGAGCATCTCGACAAGCGCCTGATCCGGCGCGACGTGCGGCTCGTGCAGCTTCTCGATCCTCCCTTCGATAAGTCGAATTTGAACCCGGGCTACATCAAGGGCTACGTCCCCGGCGTGCGCGAGAATGGCGGCCAATACACACACGCCGCCATCTGGACGACCATGGCCTTCGCCGCCATGGGCGACGCCCGCAAAGCCTGGGAACTCTTCGCCCTCATCAACCCCATCACCCATGCCGGCGGCCCCGAAGCGGTCGCCCTGTACCGCGTCGAACCTTATGTGGCGGCGGCCGATGTCTATGCCGTGCCTCCGCATACCGGCCGCGGCGGTTGGACGTGGTACACCGGCTCGGCAGGCTGGATGTATCGGCTCATCACCGAATCGCTTCTCGGGCTGCAGTTGGACGTAGATAAGTTGCGTTTCAAGCCATGCCTACCGCCGGAGTGGACATCGTTCAAGATCCACTATCGCTATCGCGAGACGTTCTATCACATCGTCCTGCGCAACGGCGGCCTCGGTTCGAATGTCGAACGCGTGGTCGTCGACGGCGCCGAGCAAGCCGACAAGTCGATTCCGCTGGTCGACGACCGCCGCGACCACAACGCGGAAGTCGATTTCGGGCAACGCTTCGTCGCACGAGAGCCCGGAACCGTCGCGGTGATTTAGACCTCCAGAAACCCGAAGGCGGCGGCGGGAGTCGCCCCTTCCGGGGCCGGCGGGCGTTAAAGTTCTTGCCTGGCGACAAGTCCACGGATCCCGATCCTGCACATTCCGAATAATTCGCGAAATCCGCAATAATTGCTCAGCCCTATCGAAATCCCCCATAATCGCGGCATTCCGCACACATTCCATCTCGGCCCCAGCTCCATTTCTTCGATGATTGTACGTTCGCTGGATCCGAATTATCCGACCGCCCGGTAAGAGCGAAGTAAGCTTTGAAGCGATCGCAGTCAATGAACTGATCATTACGCATTTGTGTTTATAATATTTTGTCCGTAGCCAGGAGCTCGCTTCATGCTGACCCCGTGGTTTCGCAAGACGTCGACAACACGTCCTATTCTTCGCAAGGCCGGCGCTCGGAAGCTGATCCTCGAAGCGCTCGAGG
>JBAXFO010001091.1:0-1731 GCA_037139885.1 Planctomycetota bacterium | reverse complement strand
CCGCACCGTGCTGACGCTGGGGCGGGCGATCGCCTCTTTGAAGGCGCCGAGGAATTTCGGGTTGTTGCGCGTGTATTCGGCTGCGGGATCACGGCCCTGCGAGAGAGCGGAGCTCGTGAGCGAAATCAGCAGCAGGAAGGCGGCGAGATATTTTTGCATGGCGGTATTTTCGAGAAGGGAGGTTGTGGGGCACGTTGCGAACGCAGTTGGAATCGGCGAGTCAGCGACTTGCCCCACGTTTAATCCTTGGGCCGTTTGGCGAGGACGACGCGAATCTGGAGCGTCTCTTCGCCGCGCTGAATATCGAGACTGACCGTGCTGTTGGGGCGGTGTTTGCCGAGAATTTCGAGAAAGTCGCTCGGCGAGGCGATTTGTTTGCCGTCGATCCGGACGATGAGATCGTCGACCTTGAGCCCCGATTTCTCGGCGGGCGATTCGGGCGTGATCTTCTGCACCTTGCAGTCGCTTCCCTTCGGGTCGATGTAGACGCCCAGAAAGGCGTCGGAGGCGCCGCCGAAAAGGTTCGCTCCCCAGATTTCGGCCTTGGCGAGTTTATCGAACGTGTCGCGATAGGTATCGACGGGGACGTGAATGTTCGCGGTGATCGGGTCGCCGATGCGGCTGTGGATGCCGATCACTTTGCCGTTCATGTCGAAGAGCGGGCCGCCCGAATCGCCGCCCACCAACGTGCAATCGGTGCGCAGATATTTCGGGTTCGATTCGAGCACGCGGCCCAGGCGGACGACGGGCGTGCGGCCGGGTTGAAAGCCGCCCGGATGCCCGATGGCGAGGCACCATTCGCCCCGTTTGAGGCCCGCGGATTTGCTCATCTCGACGAACGGAAACGGGCCCTTGTCGACGATGACGATCATGCCGCTATCGATGCCGCGGTTGGCGCCGAGCGTTTTGCCCTTCAGCTTGCGGCCATCCGGCAGAATGATCTGGCAGTCTTTATTGGGTTCGCCCGAAACATGCCCCGCCGTGAGCACATGCCCCTCGGCGTCGATGATGACGCCGCTGCCCGACGCGGCGCCGATGCGGATGCCGACGGTCGCGGGCATCACTTTCTTGGTGAGCAAGCGGATGTGGGCTTCGATCTGCTTGAGATCGTCGACCGTTTCGGGCGACCGTTTGGTGAACGCGACCGGCAGCTCGAATTCCTTGTCTCCGCGAACGGGGGCTTGCCCGACGAAGAGGAGAGCAACCGTGATGGGGACCATGCCGAAGCTCATGCAGGAGGCTCCAGAGGAGAAACGAGCAGGTGGGCAAGAGAGATAACGGGCACCACCCTTATTTCTAACACACCCGAACGACCGCGCTCAAGAGGGTGTTGGTCCGAATGTCGGTTTTCATGAATTCTCATCGGTCCCGTGGTGAGCCGCGATCGCGAGTTGGCCGAGACTGAGTCCACCATCGCCAGGGGGGACGACGCGATGGCGGAAGACCGTCAGCCCCGCCGCTTCGAGTTGCGACTTCGCCAGGGCTGTCAACAGGGCGTTCGCAAAGACGCCTCCGGAAAAGACGACGCGGTCGAGGCCGTGCTGCGCGTGCAAGCGGCGGCAGACGGCGACGATCATGGCCGCGCTGGCGGCGTGAAAGCGTCGGGCGATGCCTGCGGGAGGAGCGTTCGCGGCTCGATCGGCGGCGATTTCGCGAATCAGCGGACGCGGATCGATCGTAGCTGTCCATTCTCCGCGCAGGGCAAGTCGGCCAGATCATTTTAAGCTGGTT
>JBAXFO010001090.1:0-1731 GCA_037139885.1 Planctomycetota bacterium | reverse complement strand
CGCTCGGTGTCGGCCTGCATCTCGGCATAGAAGACGAAGCTGAGGCCGACGGTGGCGAACAACGCCAGCATCGCGATCACGATCAGTAGGGCGACGCCCGGACGATCCAGGCCGCGATGAGTGATGGGACGTGCCATGTCGAACTCCTTCGCCGCAAGGCGGCGTTATGCGTGTTCGGTTGAACGGAAGACGGCAAACTCCCCTCGCCACGAAAGGCGGAGGAGCCTGCGGATTTACAAGTCTTGAATGAGCGTGCCCTGCCGCGTCAATCCGGTCGAGGGATCGAAAAGACGCAAGATGACCTGGACGCCGCCCAGTCGAAAATTTTGCGGGACGGCGGTGTCGAACGTCGCCGGGAACGGCCCGGGTAAGTCTTCGAAGCCGGCATCGCCGATCTTGATGATGCGCACTTGGAACGAAACGACATTGGTGGCGACCAGACTGGCGCGCGAGGTATCGGGAGCCGCGGGATTCAGCGATCGCGTCGCCGCTCCCTTGGCGAGATCGTTGGGGGAATAGAACTGGATCTTGTTATTAGGCCCGGCGGCGGCGGCCCGCGAGTACATCTTCACGCTGTTGAAGGCGCCGGTCGGAACGGCGGCGTCGTAATTGTAAAGCGTGTTGATCGTATCCGTGTATGGAAACACCAGGAGCTGTGTCCGATACAGATTGTAAAGCGGGATAAACTGACCGGGCGAATACGGTTCGGCGATCGTCAGCGGCGCACCCGTCGAGGGGTTGAGCATGGGCCTGAGAAAGTACGAAACTTCCGACCACTGGCTGCTCGTCAGCCCTGCATCGGTGGAGGCCATATAGTTGGTTTCGGTAAGCAACTTGGGCACCATGGTTTGCGAACTCGCGAGCGTGGCCGTCTGCGACGGCGCGGTTTCGATCACGAATTGATCGCGGCGATTGCCCCGCAGGCGATTGGAAAAATGCAAAACGTGATCGGTGGCGATGGACGAGCGAACGCCGTCGAAATCGACGCCTTCGTCGCGATAATTGGGACCGGCGTTGGGCGCCGTGCCTTGGCGGACGACGAAAAATCCTTCGCGGCGCGGGCTCTCCCAAAAGCCTGGATCGCTGGGGCGGCGCGACGCTTCGAGATGGCTCTGGGCCAGATCGGTCCGCACGAGATAGAGAGCGCTGCGAACCTGCGTCGTCAATTCGCCGACGGCTCGAAAGCCTTGAAACGAATCCAGGCTCAAGGTGAAGGCTTCGACGATGATCACCATGATGAACAAGGTGAGGCCGATGGAGACCATCAGTTCGACGAGAGTGAACCCGCCGCGCCGCAGCGCCGCACGCGTCTTCGTCATGAGTTGTCCTTCAATGAGTTGGCGTTTCATCGTCCGGTCCCCAATTCGAAGACTTCGACCAGGCCGTCCATGACGACCACGTTGCCGGCAGTGACCGTCGAGGCAGGGTAGCCCTGGAGCGACGATTGCAGATCGAGCACGACGCCGCCGGCGCCGTTATCGCGCACGCCCGTCACGCGGTAGAAACTGGCGATTTGGTTGCGGCCGCTCACTTGCGGCGTCGCGTCGAGCACCCAGGCTCCGGGCGAAAGCGAATCGATCGTCGCGCCGGAGAGCGTAATCGTGTTGTCGTTGGTGTTCATCGAAGCGGAGAAGGTCGCTTCGAGCTGCCCGCCCTTGGGGCGCCTTTGAAAGACGCAGGTGGACACGATCGTCGACGCGGCGTCCGATTTGCGCTGCCGCTGCACGAGAT
>JBAXFO010001089.1:0-1733 GCA_037139885.1 Planctomycetota bacterium | reverse complement strand
CATCCTGATCTTGCTCAACGACGCCTACACCATCCATTCGCGTAAAGCTCCCGAGTTGAAAGCGCCCGTCGATGTCAGCCAACTGCCCACGGGACAAGCCCCGGACGATACGACAGTCTACCGCGTCTGGCATGCTCTGGCGGCCAACGAACAGGGCGTTCCCCCGGGCAAATATTTCGTAGAGGAATCGGGCGCGAAGATCGCGTACGTCGTCGACCCCGGCATCAACGGCAAACTGAAACGCCGCGACGACGGCACCGAAGTGCCCCGCTTCCGCGCCCCCAAAGCTCAACTCATGGCTCTCATCACCACCGGCATTCTCCAGCAGAAACTTCCCTGGTCGCTCGTGCTCCTGGGCGTGTCCATCGCCATCGTGCTCGAACTGGCGGGAGTGCCGTCGCTGGCGTTCGCGGTGGGGGTGTACCTGCCGTTGTCGTCGTCGACGCCGATCTTCCTGGGAGGCTTGGTTCGCTGGGTGGCGGATCGCTGGGGCCCGTATCGCGTGCGGCCCGGGCAGTCGGAAACCGAATCGGACAGCAGCCCGGGCGTCTTGCTGGCGACGGGTTATATCGCTGGCGGCGCGATCGCCGGCGTGCTCATCGGTCTGCTGTCGTTCCCGATCTTCGAAGCCGTGCCGCGGTTCTTGACGCAGCTTCAATTCCGCGAGTCCGCCCTCGCGCAACCGGCTACGCTCGAACAAGCCGCCGAAGCCATCGCCCGCACGGAACTGAATGTCCCGGACACTAAGTCTCATCCCGAACACCTTAAGGAATTGATCACGGCGATTCGCGAGCAGAACGAAGCGTTGCAGTATCAATACGTCGTCGTGCCGGCGGGAACGAAACTGACGTCGGGGAAAGAAATCCTCGCTGCAGACAACGAACAGACGCTCGGCGCCGTCGCCCGCGAGCATTTCGGCCGGCCGGGGCGGGCTCAGCTTCTCTTCGAAGACAATAAAGACGCTCTCAAATTGACGCTTCCCGAAACGCTCCCCGCCGGGGCGAGCCTTACAATACCGCAGGGCAATAGCGCGGCCCTGATCGCTTTCGGAGCGCTGGTCGCGGTGATGCTCTGCGTCGGCTTCGGCTGGCTCTTCAAACCGCCGAGCGCCGCTTAGTTCGGCGATCGTCATTCGGCCATTCGTGCTTCGTTCGTCATGGGGCGTCGCCTCATTCGTCATTCTCCTCCGAGGTTCCATCGCCATGTCTCGTTTCTTATTTCTCACGGCTGTCACCCTTATGTCACTCTCAACCTCTCCCGCATGGTCTGATGAAGGCATGTGGCTGTTCAACAATCCGCCACGCCGCGTTCTCAAGGAAAAGTACAACTTCGAGCCGACGGCCAAATGGCTCGATCACGTGCAAAAATCGTCGGTCCGCTTCAACACCGGCGGCTCCGGCTCGTTCGTCTCCGCCGACGGTCTTGTCATGACGAACCATCACGTCGGGCTTTCCGCCTTGCAAAAGCTCAGCTCCAAGGGCAAGGACTATGTGAAAGACGGCTTCTACGCCAAGACGTACGACGAAGAGTTCAAAGCCGTCGATGAAGAATTGAACGTGCTCATCGACATCGTCGACGTGACCGACACGGTCAAGAAAGCCGTCCCCGAGGGGCTTTCGGCCGAGCAGGCGTTCGAAGCCCGGCGAAGCGTCATCGCGAAGATCGAGACGGAATCGGAGAAGCAGACCGGCCTGCGCAGCAATGTCGTCACGCTCTATCAAGGGGGCATGTAC
>JBAXFO010001088.1:0-1734 GCA_037139885.1 Planctomycetota bacterium | reverse complement strand
GGAGCCGCGAAAACGCTGATCGCAGAGAAGCTGGCGACTCAAGTCGCGTGAGCGACCTGCGACATGCAGGTCGCTCACGCGACTTGAGTCGCCAGCTTCTCTGCGATCAGCGTTTTTGCGGCTCCTAGAGCTTCGGTCAGCTTCTCGGGAATCTTCCCGCCCGCCTGGGCCAGGTTCGGGCGGCCGCCGCCGCCGCCGCCGACGAGCGGGGCGATCTGTTTGATCAGGTCGCCGGCTTTGATCTTCGCGAAGAGGTCGTCGGTCACCGAGGCGAGCAGGCCGACTTTTCCCTCATCCTTCCAACCGATCACGATCACCGACGAACCCGCCTTCTGCTTGAGGCGATCGATCTGGTTGCGGATCTGTTCGTCCGGCGCCGCGGGGAATTCGCCGACGAGGACATGCACCTCGCCCGCCTTGGTGGCCTCGGCGAAGAGCTTGTCCCCGGCCCCGGCGAGGTCGGTGGCGGCGCCCTTCTTCAGTTGCTGCTGAAGCTTTTTGACCTCGTCTTGCAAGCTTTCGATGCGGCCGGCGATTTCTTCCGGTCGGCAGCGGAACTTGGCCGCCAGATCGTCGACGAAGCCCGCCAGCCGCTGCACCGTGTGCACCGCCTCGGTCCCGGTGACGGCGACCAGGCGCCGCACTCCCTTGGCGACCAGCTCCTGGCCAATGATCTTGAAGAAGCCGGCCTGCCCGGTTTGGGAGAGATGCGTGCCGCCGCAAAATTCGACGGACGAGTCGAGCGTCGCCTCGCCCGGCTTCTTCGCCCCGACCAACAACACGCGCACGGGATCGGGATATTTCTCGCCGAACACCGCCCGCACCCCCGCCACCTGTTTCGCCTCTTCGAGCGGCATCGTGATCGCGGCCACCGGCAGGTCCGCCTGGATCTTCTCGTTGACCAGCTTCTCGACCGCCACGATCTGCTCGGTGGTGAGGGGTTCGTTGTGCGAAAAATCGAACCGCGTCTTTTGCGCATCGACCAGGGAGCCCTTCTGATCGATATGTTCCCCAAGGACTTTTCGCAACGCCCAGTTGAGCAGATGCGTCGCGGTATGGTTCCGCATCGTATCGAGGCGGGCGCCGTTGACTTCAAGAGTCGCCGGTTGGCCGATTTTGATGGTCCCTTCGAAGACCTTGCCGACATGGAGCACGGCATCGCCGAGCCGCTGCGTATCGGTCACTTCGAATGTTCCCGTCTTCGTCTTGATCCACCCCGCATCGCCGATCTGCCCCCCCTGCTCGGCATAAAAGCACGTCTTGTCGAGCACGAGCGCCACCTGATCGCCCGCCCCCAGTTTGCCCGACGCGCCGACGAGATTGTCCTTCATCCACGCAAGAATCTTCCCCTTACCGGCAAGGCCCTTGTACTTCTGCGCGTCGTCCGTGGGGGGCAGTTCGCCGGTGATGGCGGAGACCGCGAATTTCTTCGACCCCTGCCGCGACTTGTCTTTCGCCTCCTTCAGCAACGCCTCGAAACGCTCGCGATCGACCGTCAGGCCCGCCTCGGCCGCCATCTGTTCGGTGATGTCGATGTACAGCCCAAAGGTGTCGTGAAGCTGAAACGCATCTTCGCCGCGGATCGCCGTGAGCCCGGCCGCCCGGCTTCGGTCGGCCGCGTCTTGAAAGAGGTTGATGCCGCGATCCAGCGTGCGAATGAAGCTCTCTCCGAACCGCGCTGTGCTGGCCGGTAAGAAGGTCGTCGTCGCCACGGCCACCAAGGCGCTGCAGGAC
>JBAXFO010001087.1:0-1735 GCA_037139885.1 Planctomycetota bacterium | reverse complement strand
GCTCAATTGCGTGACGGCGGCCATCATCAAGATTTCTGCGGCAGGCCAAGTCGTCTATACGAACGCGGCCGCGCGACGGCTCTTCGATACGCCGGGTCGCGCCGCAGTTGGCATGGCCGTGCACGAGTTCGAACAGTTCACCATTTGGCCCGATGGATCGCCCTGTCGCTACGACGACTATCCGGCCGTCAAGGCGTTGCTCTCGGGCGATCTGGAAACCGTCACCATGGGGCTATGCATTCCCGGGCAGGAAGTGCTCTGGGTCAAGGCGACCGCCGTGCCGGTGCTGAACCCCAGTTCAGGTCTACCCGAAAGCGTCGTGATCACGGTCGTCGATAGTCATCATCCTTCGCATGTCGACCGGTCGCTGCGTGAGAGTGAAGATCGCTACCGGCGGTTGGTGGAGCACGCGCCCGATACGATCGTCGTGCACCGCAACGGCATCATTCAACTTGTGAACGATGCCGGCGTGAAGTTGTGGGGAGCTCGCTCGCGCGAAGATCTGATCGGGCGATCGATCTTTGACTTTGTTCATCCGAATTGCCTGCAACTTGCCCGACGACGCGTGGCAAGCGTGATGGGGGGGCAATCCACGCCATTGATCGAACAACGTCACGTTCGATTCGATGGCCGAATCGTCCACGTCGAAGTGACTGGCACCCCATGTACGTTTCAAGGGCAGGCGAGCGTACAAGTCATCTTGCGCGACGTTACCAAGAGCCGGCGCGTGACGCGCTTAGCCCGGCGACAGGGCGAAATGCTTCGCAAGTTTTTTAATCGCATTCCCCTAATCGTTGGGCTGTTCGATACGCGTGGCCGCGTTAAAGTGGCCAACCGCGAATGGAAACGGGTTTTCGGTTGGAAGCCGGGCCAGTCGGTCGAAGAACTCCTTGAGATTTGCTATCCAGATTCCGCGCGTCGCGCAGAGGCGTCTCAGCATGTCTGGAAAACCCCTTCGGAGTGGCGCGATTTCCAAATGCGGCTTCCCGACGGAAGTATTCGCGAAATTGCCTGGGCCAATATCCAGCTCACGAGCGGAGCTCGAATTACGGTGGGCCAGGATGTGACCGAGCGGCGCAAAGCCGAGGAGTATTTGCGACACGCAAAGGCCGAACTTGAACAGCGCGTGCGGGAGCGGACCGAGGAACTCTCGGGCATGAATGCCGAGCTGCAACAAAAACAGCGATTCATGGAACGCACGCTGCAAATTCAAGAACGAGAGCGGCAACTCGTGGCCTATGAGATGCACGACACGTTCCTGCAAGAGATCATCGGCGCATTGATGTATGTCGATGCGACACATCATCGCCTGAGCGCCGCCGGGCCCAGCGACCTGGACCACGATCTGGAGTCGTTGGACGAAGCCCGACGGCTCCTCCGCCAAAGTATTGGAGAAGCGCGGCGCATGATTAGCGGGCTGCGGCCGTTGATTATTGACGAGCAAGGAATCGTGGCCGCGATTGAGTATCTCGTCAGCGAGATCAACGCGCGCGGGCTGGACATCAAATTAACTTCCGCAATGAAAACGCGACGCTTGGCGGCCCCCTTGGAATCGACCATCTTTCGCATCGTGCAGGAGGCGCTCACCAATTTGGAGCGTCACAGCCAATCGCGCAGCGGGCAGGTGGAGTTGACGGAGGTGGGCGAGACGATTCACCTCGTGATTCGCGATTCTGGCGTCGGATTTGACATGGAACAGCCCAATCAGGGGCATTTTGGCTTGGAGGGAATTACG
>JBAXFO010001086.1:0-1736 GCA_037139885.1 Planctomycetota bacterium | reverse complement strand
GAACCGGGCTATGCCGCGACGGGCGTTTATCCGCAAGAGACCCGGCTCCTGCCCATTGTCGCCCGGCCGCCGCTCGCCGAACGCGAAGACGTCAGCATCATGAACAGTTTGCAGATCTGGAGCCCCGTCGCGAATCGGATGATTCCGCTGAGCCAAGTTTCCTCGGGGGCCGAGGTCGTGTGGGAAGACCCGATCGTCGTGCGTCGCGATCGCTTCAACACGTTGACGGTGCACGCCGACCCGCGCGCCGGTCTGCCCAGCCAACTCTTCAACCGCGTGCGCAAGTCCATCGAAAGCATCGAACTGCCGCCGGGCTATTCGTTCGAATGGGGCGGCGAGCATGAAGACTCGGGCAACGCCCGCGCCGCCTTGGCCCGGCCGCTCCCCATGGCCCTGGCGTTGATGGTGCTCATCGTGGTGTGCCTGTTCAATTCGATCCGGGCCACGCTGGTCATTTGGCTGATCATGCCGCTCGCGCTCATCGGCGTGACCGGGGGGCTGCTGCTCACGCGGACGCCGTTCGGATTCATGGCCCTCTTGGGCGTCTTGGCGCTGGCGGGCGAGCAAATCAAAAACGCCATCGTCGTTTTGAGCAAGATCAAGATGGAGGTCGATGGCGGGAAGGATCCGTATCGCGCCATTCTCGACGGCAGCACGGCCAAGGTCCGTCCCGTGCTCATGGTGGCCATCACGACGGTGCTCGGCATGATCCCGCTGCTCACAGACCCGTTCTTCGGCGGCATGGCCGTGTGCGTCATGTTCGGCTTGTCGTTCGCCTGCGTCATCACCATGCTCATCATGCCGGCGATTTATGCGATCATTTACCGCGTGCGCATCCCCGAGAAAGACGCTGCGTAACGCACGAAGCGCCAGGGATGGCTGTCCTCGAACTTCCAGGAGCCTCGTCATGGCCGCTCTCGACGTCCGTCCGACTCCATACGTTTCGACGGGTCATCTGCCGCCGCACGAACGCGTCGGGGCGCTTGTCGCCGAGGCGCACGCGCTTTTCCAAGCCAACGCCGACGGCAAGAACTCGCAAGTCTATCCCGCCCTTGCGCGCGTGCCGAGCCATCTTTTCGGCATCTGCCTGGTCGGCACGGACGGCAAGGTTTATGCCGCGGGCGACGCCGAGCACGAATTCACGATCATGAGCGTCTCCAAACCGTTCATCTTCGCTCTCATCGCGCAGATTCTCGGCCCCGAGGAGACGCGCCAAAAGCTCGGCGTCAACGCCACGGGCCTGGCTTTCAACTCGCTCGCCGCCATCGAGCAAGGCCCCGAAGGCCGGACGAATCCGATGGTGAACTCCGGCGCGATCGCCACGACGAGCCTGGTCCCCGGCGCCACGCTCGAAGCGAAATGGCGGTTCATTCACGATGGCCTCTCGCGCTTCGCCGGGCGAACGTTGCCGCTCAATGAGGAAGTCTTCGAGTCGGCGACCGCGACGAATTTCCGCAATCAAAGCATCGCCCGGCTGCTGCAAAGTTTTGGCCGGGTGTACATGGACCCCGCCGAAGCGGTCGCTCTTTACACGAAACAATGCGCCTTGAACGTGACCGCGAAAGACCTGGCCGTGATGGGCGCGACCCTCGCCGACGGCGGCGTCAATCCGCTGACGAAGGAACGCGTCGTCGACCCCAGCATCTGCCATTACGCGCTCGCCGTGATGACGACCGCCGGCCTTTACGAAACCTCGGGCGATTGGCTGTACGACATCGGCCTGCCGGGCAAGAGCG
>JBAXFO010001085.1:0-1739 GCA_037139885.1 Planctomycetota bacterium | reverse complement strand
GTGCCGGGGCCGCGAGCGAAGGTTTTCTCGGTGAGCGGAGCGTACGCGAACCAGCCCATCGCCGGCGCCCCGCCGGGCATGAAGAAGCTGAAGTAAAGAAAGAGCCCGCCGAAGAGCGTGACCCAGAAGCCCAGGGCGTTCATGCGGGGAAACGCCATGTCGCGGGCGCCGATCATCAGCGGAATGAGATAATTGCCGATGCCGATCAAGATGGGCATGCCGACGAAGAAAACCATCGTCGTGCCGTGCATGGTGAAGAGCTGGTTGAACAGCTCCGGGCCGACGCGTTCGGAGTGCGGCACGAACAGCTGCCAGCGCATGAGCAACGCCTGCGCCCCGGCGATCACGAGGAAAACCAGGCTCATGAGAATGTACATGAGGCCGATCTTCTTGTGATCGACGGTCGTCGTCCAGTCGTGCAGGCGGGCCGTCCAACTCGGTGCGGACGGCGCCAGATCAGCCACGGCCATGCGGCAACCCTCGAAGACAGACCATCGTGCGGAATCGGGACATTTCCCAGATCACTCCAGCGACCGCAGATACGCCACAATCGCGTCGACATCGCCGTCGCTCAGCCCAAACGCAGGCATCAAGCAGCGCGGCTTGAGCTTCTGCGGATCGACGACCCATTGCCGCAAGAACTCTTTCGTGTTCGGCACGATGCCCGACGCCAGGGTTTGTCGCGACATCAAATGCGTGAGATCGGGAGCATAGGTCCCTTTCGCCGGGGTGCCGCCGATGCGGTGGCAGTTGACGCACGACTGACTCATGAACGCCGCCTCGCCGCGTTTGAGGGTTTCGTCGGTCGGCGTGCGGGCGTCTTTCTCTTCGTTCGCGAGCCATTTCTCGAAGTCGGCAGGGGCGTCGACATAGACGCGAAGCAACATTTTGGCGTGCTGGGTGCCGCAAAACTCGGCGCATTGCCCGAGAAACAAGCCCTGCTCCGCGGTTTGAAACCACATCGTGTTGGTCTTGCCGGGGATCAAGTCGGTCTTGCCGGCCAAACGCGGCACCCAATAACTATGGCAAACATCCGCCGAGAGCAGCTTCAAATAAATCGGCCGCTGCACGCCCTCGGCGTCGGGATCGCACGACGGGATGTGCAGTTCATTGGCGGTGATGACGTTGAGCTTGCGGCCATTCCACCATTCGTAGCGATATTCCCACCACCACTGCCGGCCCACGACCGTGACATGCAAGGCGTTGTCCCCTTCTTTGGGAGGAGGAGTCCGCGGGCGAACCTCCCATTCCGTGCGGGCGACGACGAGCATCAGAACGAAACAGATGAGGGCAGGAGCCGCGGTCCAGGCGACTTCGATGGGATGGCTGCCGTAAATTTGCGGCGGTTCGTTCGCGTTGGCGGCGGGGCGCCGGCGGAACTTGATGATGGAGTAGATGAGGACGACTTCGACGATGAGAAAGATGCCGCCGGTGATCGCGAGAACAACCACGGCCAAATCGCGGATCGAGTTCGCGGGAGGCGAAGCCGGATTGAAGATCGACAGGTTTTCCGCCGCTTGCTGAACTTGAGCAAGCAAGACTGCGCCACCCATCTGCACCACTCCCGATTCCCATCCGGGTCGGATCACGGCGTTAGACTACACGGCAAGGGGGAGCAAATCAAGATTTGAACCGCCAAGACGCCAGATGACGAGGAGTTCCAAAACGAAACACCCTTGTTCTTCACCTCTTGGCGTCCTTGGCGTCTTGGCGGTTCAAATCGAATTAAACCGCCAAGA
>JBAXFO010001084.1:0-1741 GCA_037139885.1 Planctomycetota bacterium | reverse complement strand
GGCGTACTCCATCACGCTCAACCCCGGCCGGGTGGGGAGGATCACATACGAATCGGCGAGTTCGACCGTTTGGCGGGCATCGTCTTCCGAGATCATCAACTCGTGGAGTTTCTCACCGGGGCGGATGCCAATGACTTCCGTCTTGCATTCGGGTGCGAGGGCCTTCGCTACGTCGGTCACCTTCATGCTGGGAATCTTAGGGACGAAGAGTTCGCCCCCTTCCATCCGCAGGAGGCTATCGAGTACGAACTCTACACCTTGTTCGAGCGTGATCCAGAAGCGGGTCATGCGATCGTCGGTGATCGGGAGCTTTCCGGTCGGCTTCAATTTGAGGAAGAACGGGACGACGCTTCCCCGGCTACCGAGGACGTTGCCGTAGCGAACGACGCTGAACCGGGTGCTTTGACCCCCAGCGTAAGTGTTTCCGGAAACGAAAAGTTTGTCGGAGCAGAGTTTGGTCGCACCGTAGAGGTTGATCGGGCTAGCGGCCTTATCGGTGCTGAGGGCGACGACCTGTTTCACACCGCGGTCAATGGCGGCGTCGATCACGTTGGCCGCGCCCATCACGTTGGTCTTGATCGTTTCGAGGGGGTTGTATTCGGCGGTCGGCACTTGTTTGAGAGCCGCGGCGTGAATGACGATATCGACTCCGTCGAACGCCCGATACAACCGCTCGCGGTCGCGGACGTCGCCGATGAAGTACCGCATCGCCGGGAAGCGCTCGACGGGGAACTTCTGCTGCATTTCGAATTGCTTCAGTTCGTCCCGGCTGAAAACGATGAGCCGGCGGGGTTTGAGCCGCTCCAGCACGATCTCGGCGAATTTCTTACCGAAGGAACCGGTACCGCCGGTAACGAGGATCGAGAGTTCAGACCAATTCACGCGGGTCTCCTTCCTGGAGGGCCGAGGGCGAGGGCGGATATTCCGTAGGCGAATTCACCGGCAGAAATACCCTTCTGTTCTATGAGTTTCAGACCGATTTCGAGCCACGGATCAAGCACTTTCGATCGCGGCGAATGAGCCGATGTCCAGAGGCTCGGATCGAGCGGTACCGCAGTCCGGTAGAGGTTTCCGGCGAGGCTGACTTCTCCAGCGGGAATTCCTTGAACCGAGATTGCCAGTCGGATCGAATCGATCCCGGGTGCGAGTTCCCCTGTGAGAGAAAGTTCCTGCCATGCTTTGCGGGAAACCATCACGCTCGAATTTGAATTCGCCCAGGCAACTCCATCGCGAAGGGACGCCTGTCGCAGATCGAAGCCCGAATAAAAGTAGGGAAGGTGATCGGAATTCGCGGCTTCGATCCGCGAGGTGGGCTGAAAATCGAACCGTTTTCGCACTTCACGGCTAGGCACTCCCGCTTGAATGCTATAGGGCGGCACATCGTGCGTCACAACGGCGTATGCCCCGAGCACGGCACCCCGGCCGATGTACGTTCCCCGCTTCACGAACGCGCCCCAACCGATCCAGACGTCGTCTTCGATGACCACTCGGGAATCCGCACTCGCTTGCGAATTTGCCAAGGCATCTTGATCGCGGATCAGCCAAGAGGGGTGGAGGTCGCAATAGTGGTTGCCCGAGGAAATAAATATGTTCGACGAAAGCAGGCAATGCCTGCCCAGGCTCACTTCGCCGAGAATGACGGTTCCATCTTGAATAGAAGTATCGTCGCCGATCCGCATCGCCTGCGAACCACTCGTGCCGAGTTGCACCCGACGGCCGATGTAAGCTCCCCGTCCTATCT
>JBAXFO010001083.1:0-1741 GCA_037139885.1 Planctomycetota bacterium | reverse complement strand
GCTATCAATTTCGCGCGGAACGCTTCGGCCGGCGCGTCTGGGTGATTCCGATCTTGAGCGGCGAATTCGTGATCGATCGCCGGTTCGGCTATCGCGATGGCCTGATGGGGGGCAATCTCTGGTTCTTCGGGGCCACCGCCGATGCCGCCCTGGACGCTGCGACTCGCGCCGGCGCCGCGGCGGCCCAAACCCCGGGCGTCATCCTGCCGTTTCCTGGCGGATTAGCCGCCAGCGGATCGAAGGCGGGGAGTAAGTATAAGTTCGCCATCGCCAGCACGTACGAGAATTATTGTCCGACGCTTCGGGACGCGTTGGGCGAGCGTTCGAAAGTGCCGGCGGGTGTGGTGTCGATTCAAGAGATCATCATCAACGGCCGCGACCTGCCGACGATCGCCAAGGCGACGCAGGCCGCCATCGCCGCCTCGGCGTCGACGCCCGATTTGCTCACCATCTCCGCGGGCAATTACGGCGGCCGGCTCGGGAAGAGCTTCATCTATCTGCATCCCGAAAAACAGCCCGCGAGTTAGCGGCTCTCCGCAGGAGAGCGCTGAAGAGGGCCTACTTCGGTCGCGAGGCACGTCGGCAGCGCACTCCTGCGGAGAGCCGCGAACGCGCCACGATCAACGCCTTGGGCGTCAAACCAGCGGCAGGCTCAAACGATTCGGATCGATGACCTGAATCATCGGCACGTGATGATCGTCCTTGGGGCTCTCGGCCTGAATCTTGACCGCCCCCGGTTTCAGCGTGCCGTTCGCGCGTTCCTCGGCTTCCCAGTGATCGATCTCTTCCATGAGAGCGTTGACCATGTCCTTTTCGAGCACGTTGCGAACGATCTCTCCGCGTTTGAAGATGACGCCTTTGCCTTTGCCGGCGGCGATGCCGAGGTCGGCTTCGCGGGCTTCGCCGGGGCCGTTGACGATGCAGCCGAGAACGCTGATCTTGATCGCCGTGGTGCGGCCTTTGAGGCGATCTTCGAGCTGGGCGATGATGCCTTCGAGATCGATTTCGAGTCGGCCGCACGTGGGGCACGCGATGAGTTCGGGCTTCCGCACGCGGCGCTGGGTCGCTTGCAAAATATCGAACGCGGCCGCGATCTCGGGGACGGGGTCGCCGAGCAAGCTGATGCGAATGGTGTCGCCGATGCCGTCGAGAAGAATCGGGGCCAGCCCGCAGGCGGACTTGGTGACGGCGTACGGCGGTTTGCCGGCTTCGGTCACGCCGATGTGCGTCGGATAGTTCGCCTGCTTCGCATAAAGGCGATACGCCTCGACGACGGTGAGCACATCGCTCGATTTCAGCGAAACGATGATGTCGTAATACTTTTCCTCTTCGGCGATTTCGATGTAGCGCAGGGCGCTATCGACCATGGCGGGGGGGCAAGGGAAGCCATATTTCATGGCGAATTCGCGTTCCAGGCTGCCCGCATTGACGCCGATGCGCATGGGGATGCCTTTGGCCTTGGCTTTTTTGAGCACGAGGCGGAAGCGGTCCATGCCGCCGATGTTGCCCGGGTTGAGGCGGATTTTGTCGATCGGATGATCGAGGGCGGCCAGGGCCATCTTGTGGTCGAAATGAATGTCGACGATGAGCGGAATCTTGATCTGGCGTTTGATTTCGGTGAGGGCGTGGGCGTCTTCGGCCTTGGGCACCGTGACGCGGACCATCTCGCAGCCGGCTTCTTCGAGGCGATGGATTTCCTTCACGCAGGCGTCGACGTGATGCGTATCGGGCGTGGTCATCG
>JBAXFO010001082.1:0-1742 GCA_037139885.1 Planctomycetota bacterium | reverse complement strand
AGTATGACGTGGCTTACTTTGCCGCCAGCGTCGACGAAAACCCCAAGAACACCGACTTCGCCAAGTCGCTCGAGCTCGACTTCCCAATCCTCAGCGATCCGAGCAAGAAAACTGCCGAAGCTTATGGTGTGGTGCATGAAGGCCGACCCGTCGCCGAGCGCTGGACGTTCTACATCGGCGCCGACGGCACCATCAAGGCCATCGACCAAAAGGTGAACACCAAGGAGCACGGCAAGGATCTGGCCACTCAGCTCGACAAAATTGGCGTGCCGAAGAAGTAATCAATCTTTGCAGTAGCCCAAGTGTTTGCTTTATAAACACGGCAATAGATGAACGTCATTCAATCGGCAATCGCCCATCGCCTTTTTCTTTTACCCGCGTTCTCTCTTTCCTCTCCGCGTCTCCGCGCGATAACTTGTATTTGTACTCTTCTTGCGTTTGACGAAGATTGTCTCACGCGGAACTCGCGGAGAGGAAGAGGTTGTGAAGAGGAACTAGCGTTCAGCCATGTCGGTATCAGGAATCCTTTTCGTCGCGTCGACGGCAAGCCAGCAGCAGGCGCCAATCATGAGCACGCCGGCGTAGACCATGAAGGCGGGGTCCCACTGCTCACGGCCCTCGTAGCCTTGGGTTTGCATCCAGTCAACGAACTGGCCGAGAAAGACCGACGACACGGCGGCGCCGGGTACGCCCATCGAATTCATCAGCCCGAACACCCCGCCCAAGTGCGAGCCGCCGATCTCCGTGGTTACGGCCCAAAAAGTCGTTGGTTGTGAAATGGCGGCCATGAACGAAATCGCCGCCCAGGCACTGCTGGCCCAGGCGTTTTCGCTCTGCGTGCTAATCACGAGGGCCACGGCGGCGGTCGCCGTTCCGGCAAAACCGTAAATACGAAACCTCGCCGGATGAAACCGCGTGACTCGGGCCAGGTAGTCGTTCACAAAACCGCTCCCCAGGCAGCCGATCGCCGCACCGAGTAGTACCAGCGACTACAGCTGCCCCGCTTCCAGCTCGCTGACGCCTCGGCCGTTGATGAGATACGACGGGTACCAGCCCATAAACATGTAAGAGAGAAACGACGAGCAGGTTTGCAGCGTGCCCAGCAACCAAATGTTGCGACTGGAAAGGATCACGCGCCACGGAATGGGCGGATGCTCGGCGTGCTCGGCCACGACAACCTGGCCATCGGCGATGAGCGCCAACTCGGCGGCATTCGTGCGAGGGTGTTCGGCGGGGTTATCGCGAAAGAAGGCGTAAAACACGGCCGTCCAGGCGACGCCCAGCAAACTAAAAGCTACGAACGTCCAGCGCCAGCCCATGCCGGCGATCATGAACGCGGTGAGAAGCGGCGCCACGGCTCCTCCCAACTGAGCCGCCGTAATGACGATGCCTTGAGCTCCGCCACGTTCCCCGCGAGGAAACCAACGGGCAATAATCCGCGCGACGTTGGGATAGGCCCCCGCTTCGCCGGCCCCGAACAAGAACCGCACGATGACGAGCGAAGTAATGCCCATCACCGCGCCCGTCAGCGCCGTGAAGAGCGACCACCACAGCACGATGCGGGCCAGCACCCCGCGCGAACCGAAGCGATCGCCCCACCGCCCAGTCGGCACTTCGAACAGGCCATAGGCAATGGTGAACGCGCCCAGGGCGTAGCCGAACTGCGTTTTGGTCAGCCCCAGATCCTCGCGCATCGCCACGGCCGCCTGGCCAATGCAAACTCGATCGATATAGAGCACGAA
>JBAXFO010001081.1:0-1742 GCA_037139885.1 Planctomycetota bacterium | reverse complement strand
CTTTGATGACGCGCTCGTCGGCATGGCCATCGAACAACTTCGAGCCCGAGAGAGCAAGCACGACCTTCTGCCCCGACTCGCCGACGGAAACATTCGGCGCCCCCGTGACGATCGTCTTCTCCGTCCCCGGGCCCCAAGTGAGCACGGGCAGCTTCAAGCGATCCGCATCGGGATGTTTATCGATCCGCGTGATCTGCGCAATGACGATCTTGTCGCGATCCCAAACCGGCCCCCGATCCTCCGCCTTGACGCGCACGCCCTCGGGAATCGGCAGACCATAAACCTTCGTCGACGCGACCTCAAGGCCCGCAAACGTGAGGCGCTGGATCAGCTCCGCGTCGGGGAGAGTGACGTCGACGTAATCGCGCAACCAGCGAAGAGGAATTTTCATGACGCCCCACGTTCCAAAGTGACCAAGCCCTGGGATGAGGTACTCCGAATCCCAGGGATCCAACGCCTACGAAGCCTTGTCCCGAAACGACCAAACCCAAGCATTCTCTTGCCGCAAAATATACTCAAACACCGCCCGCTGATAATTAGGCGTCTCGACTCGCTTCCACGACCCGCCAAAGCCCCACACCCGTCCCGGCAACCGTTCGCGAATCGCATGCGACGATTTGCGTTTACATTTTCCCAAGACTCTCTTAATCTGCGGCACATCGTCGGGAAGTTCGATCAACCCGTGTGCATGCGTGCCGGCAACTGCAAGAGCGAGGATCTGATACTCGAGACTTTTTAATTGAGCAAGGATTGCTCGGCCGGCGACCTCTCTAAGATCTTCCGGTATCACCACCGCCACGCCGCCGCGATCTTGATTCCACTGATGCAGCCTCGCATGCTCCCCGGGAGGCGGCGGATTCTTGTAATCGCCAGACGAATGAATCTGATGCTCTTTACTACGAAACCCTCGTGGATCGCCCGGCAACCAGCTGTTGTGCGTCGAGATTACCGCGTGCCGCCAGCACATTCCTGGTTGGGGCATGGGACGCTCTCCCATCCCTGGGATTCGGAGTACCTCATCCCAGGGCTTGAACCGCTCTGTCTGCCAAGCCCTGGGATGAGGTACTCCGAATCTCTGGGATCCAACGCTTCTGAAGCATTGTCTTCAAAGTTTGGGCGTCAAGCGCTCAAAACTGCTCCAAAAACCGCACGTCGTTCGCCCAAAACTGGCGGATGTCGTCGATCGCATACTTGAGCATCGTGATCCGTTGCGGCCCCATGCCGAACGCGAAGCCGCGGAAGCGTTCGGGGTCGTAGCCGCCGTTCCGCAGGACAACGGGATGCACCATGCCCGCTCCCATGATCTCGAGCCAGCCCGTCCCTTTGGTCAGGCGGTCGGCGTTCGGATCGTCGGCGGGCCAATCGATGTCGACTTCAATGCTCGGTTCCGTGAACGGGAAATAGCTCGAGCGGAAGCGAACCTGCCGTTCTTGCCCGAACAGGCGACGGGCGAAGGCGATGATGGTCCCCTTGAGATCCGCCATGGTCACGCTCTCGCCGATCACCAGGCCTTCGACCTGTTCGAATTGAATCTCGCTCCGCGGCGTGATCGCTTCATACCGATAACACATGCCCGGCAAGATCACGCGGATCGGCTCCGGGCACTGCTCGCGCATGACATGGATCTGGCCCGGCGAGGTGTGCGTTCGCAGGATCACGCCGGGCGTCGTGGTGTGGAACGTGTCCCACATGTCGCGGGCCGGGTGGTGCGGCGGCATGTTGAGAAGTTCGAAGTTCGTGAG
>JBAXFO010001080.1:0-1743 GCA_037139885.1 Planctomycetota bacterium | reverse complement strand
GATCGACCTCGGCATAAAGCTCCAGAGCCCGACGTTGGAAGGCGGCGTTCACAGAGGAATCACCTTAAGGCGGCGCGTGATCTCGTCGACCGGAATCAACTCCCCCTGCCCCGCTCCGGGACAGCCTCGCTTCATCGAATCCCAGGCCTTGCGCGACGTCAGGTTGCTCTCCCAAAACGGCCAGGTTCGGCACTGCCGGGGGCGGATCGCATAAATCGTACAGCCACGCGAGCTATCGTAAAAGATGCAAGCGCCGCTCGCCTTTTCCCGTAAGGATACGCCCCGTGGCAGCTTCTTCGTATACACCGCCAGGAACTCCGGCGCCGTCAGCTTCACCTCGGCGGCGATCGCGGCGATCTCCGCGTCGTCCAGCCAGACATAACCGGGCTCGCCCGTGCAGCAGTTGCCGCACTGGGTGCATTCGAATCGCAGTCCTGCATCGTACCAGGGATCGAGTGGATCGCTCAAAGCCAAAATCCTCACAACCGGCGGCGCTCGCTTCGGCTTTTGTACGAAGTCCGCCGGCGCTCATCCGCGCAGGTTCGAGATTCCATCTCGTGAAAGGGCCTTCGCCGCGTATGATAAACATCGCGAATCGTAGGACGACGGGAATTCGATGATGCTCTTCGCGGTCCATTTGCCCGACTATTTTCTGCCGCTCGAATGGTGCGTCGCCGGCTACCTGACCGCGGCGCCTCTTGTGGCCATGGGTTGCTGGCGTCTGCACGAACGCGATGTGCCGCGCGTCGCCCTGGCCACGGCCGCGTTCTTTATCGCCTCGTCGATTCACATTCCCGTTCCCATGAGCAGCGTCCATCTCGTGCTCAACGGCTTCGTCGGCATTCTTCTGGGCTTTCGCGCCGGACTCGCTCTGGCGGTCGGACTGCTCTTGCAAGCGTTGCTCATCGGCCACGGCGGCTATCAAACGCTCGGCGTCAATATCGTCTTGCAGGCGACGCCGGCTCTCGTCGTCGGCGGACTCTTTCGCCTTGCGGTCCGATCGGCGTGCTCGTTCAACCGCCTCGCGATTTGCGGCGGGGCTCTCTCGTTCGCCGCGGTTATGGCGACGGTTTTGCTCCAGAGCTTGTTTCTGCACCTCGCCATGGGAGACGACGGCGCCATGCCCGCCCTGCTCTGGATCGGCATTCATGTGCCGGTGGCCTGCGTCGAGGCGATCGTCGTCGGCTTCATGGTGCGCTATCTGGCGCGCGTGAAACCGGAGTTGCTCGGGATTCCTCCCAAGATCGCCGATACCGCCATCCAGGCGGCTCCCGAGCGGGATGAGTTCGCGAATTCGCCTGTGGCCGTCGGCGAAGCCAGGTTAAAATGAAAAGGTGTCTTGCGAAACGGATCGGTATGCCCGTCCCATGAGGATTGCGCCATGATCGAAACCGCGAACGACAACCAGGCTCCGCCGAGCGAATCGGTCTGGACGAAGTATTCTCCGAACCATGAATTTCCCGTGGCGACGGTGGTCTCCATCGTCATTCATGCCGTGCTCGTGGCGCTCGTCATCGTAAGCGGTTTCGCATTGAATCGCCGCTGGCATGGCGAAGCGTCGCAACCGCCCAACATCATCGTCGCCTATGTCGCTCCGGCGGGCGATGGGCGGCCCGAACCCGGCGGCGGCACGGAAGGCGCTCCGACTCCGCGAACCGAACGCATCGAAGCGAAAACGGCCAGCGACCCGCTCGACGCCACGCCATTCGATGCCCCCATGATCGCCCCGCTCACCCCCATGCC
>JBAXFO010001079.1:0-1745 GCA_037139885.1 Planctomycetota bacterium | reverse complement strand
GATGAATCTCTGGAGCAGCGGCGATTCCGGCTTACCGGGCGCCGAATCCCCTACGCCTGCGGAGAAGGGCCAACCCGCCGAGCAGAAAGCGATGGCGCCGCCGTCGATGCCGTTGATCGGCCTCATGGGGGTCGCGGTGGGGGGTGCGGCGATTGCCAATCAACACCGCAACAGGGCACTCGTACTTGTCGAGACTCCCGGATCCTTTCGCTATGACTTCGACAAGACCGTGGCGAAGTTCGAGGCCGCGATCATCCCGCCGCCGGGAGGGCAGCCCAACCTCGTCACGGTCACACGGTTGAACGCCCGCGGCGGGCAGGACAACCTCTTTTGCAAAACTCTCACGCTCGAATTCGTTAAGCCGGATGCCCCGAAGCCCAGCCCGAAACTGCAAGACGACCGCGAAGGTGCGCTCGCGCTCCGCACCATGACCGCCACCGGGCAGGAGGTTCACGTTTCCATCGAAAGCGACAACCTCGTCGCCCAGGGCACGGAACTGAAATACGAACGACCGCCCGAAGGTCTCCGTAGCGTGACGACGATGAAGGGCAACCCGGTAATCGCAGACCGCGAGGGGAGCCGTATGCAGGCCGGCGACAAGTTGAACCCCGGCGAGGTGATCATCGACACGGTCGAACCGAAGCCCGGCAGCAACGGCGAACGCCTATCCACCGTATTGGTGAAGGGCGCGGGGAGGGTCGAAGTCCACGACAAAGACGAAGGCAAGATCACCGCCAACGCCTCGTGGGGCAAGCAACTCCGCCACGAGAAAGTCCTCATCGGCGGCAAGTACCAAGACCTCTTGAAGTTCGAGGGCGGCGGCACCTTCGCCGATCAGGACGGCGATTTCAGGCTTTCCGCCGACAAGATCTGGCTCTGGCTGAAGAACCCCGACACGGCGGTGAAACCCGCGAATGCCAAAGCCACCGGCGGTACCGGATCCGTGCCCGATCGCCTCGAAGCCGATGGCAACGTCGATGGTCGCTCGCCAGACATGAAGATTCGCCAAACCGATAAGTTGTTCGTGGCATTCAAAGACGTACCGCCGCCGAAGCCCGTTCCGGTGCCGCCGAAGGTGGCCGTGATCGGGAAGGAACCGCCGCTCGTGGATGTGCCGCCGGTCGCGCCGCCGAAGCCCGCCCCCGCGAAGGTCGAGCCGCCGAAAGAAGCGCCCAATCCGATCTATCTCACGGCCAGCGTGATCCGCACGCGGGTGAACCGCTATCCGCTGGACGCCGTCGCTCTCAAAGAAGCCCCGAAGCCGGGCGAACCGAAAGCGGCGGGCGGCGGTTCGTACAAGTACGAACTCGAAAACGCTCTCTGCGAGGATCGCGTCGAAGTCGAACAGGCGCCCGACCCCAAGAGCGAGGTGAAAGCCCCACTCGGCCTGAAGATCCGCGGCAAGAAGCTCAACCTCGACCAATCCGCCGCCGGCAGCGCCATGACCGCATCGCCCAGCCAATTCGGCGCGAAAATCAGGAGACGCCGGCTCATGCCTGACTCCGGCCCACCTGATGGGGTACGATTCGGACGTCGATGAGCACACCGCGCCCAGCCCCGATTCCCTCGGATCCCGTCCTCTCCGTCGTCATGCCCGTGTACAACGAGCGTACCACGGTCGAGGAGATCATCCGGCGTGTGCTGGCCGTGCCGATGCGCATCCAGTTGATTGTCGTCGACGATGGGTCGAAGGATGGATCGGGAGACATCCTGGAGCGGCTCAAGGGTGAGCTGGGCTTCACGCT
>JBAXFO010001078.1:0-1745 GCA_037139885.1 Planctomycetota bacterium | reverse complement strand
ATCGTGCCGGGCGGCCTTCTTCGTTCACACTCAACTCAAAGGAGATCCCCGAATGGCTCTCAAACTGAGCATCGGATTCCAGAAGAAGGTGGGCCAGCCCGATTACGGCAGCGCCTGCGCGAATTGCCAGGTCGAGTTCGAGGTCGACCCCTCGCTGCTCGACTGCAACCTCGACGGCTTTCATGAGAAGGCTCAACGCGCCTTCTCCGCGTGCCAGCAGGCCGTCAGCGACCAGCTCGCTCGCCAGGCCCAGAACGGCTCGGCGAAGACTGGCAACGGGCACGGAAACGGCAACGGCCACTCGCCGCCGGGAAACGAAAGCTCGCCGAATGGCGGGAATGGGAACGGCAACGGGCACCCGGGCGGCTCGCCGCGATTGGCGACGCAGAGCCAGGCCCGAGCGATCCGCGCCATCGCGTCGAAACAGCGCGTCGACCTCCTGAAGCTCCTGGAGGCCCGTTTCGGCGTCGGTCGGCCGGAGGCCCTTCGGCTGTCTGACGCCAGCACGCTCATCGACGAGCTGAAGAAGCCGAGCGACGGGGGGCAACGATGATCGCGTTGCCCATGGCGCCGGCGGAACGGGCGGAGCGGTTGACGGGACGGCCATCGCTTTCGTTTTCTTCGATCTCCACTTTTCAGGCATGCCCTTTGCGTTGGAAATTCCGGTACGTCCTCGGACTCCCGGAAGAGACGAAATCCGCCAACCTCGTGTTCGGTTCTGCGGTGCACAGCGCCTTGCAAAGGCACTTCGAGGGTCTTCTCGAAGACGACAAGCCGCCGCCGTTCGACGATCTAATGGAAGCGTACCGGACCGCCTGGAAGGACGAGACGGACGAAGTGACGTTCAGCAAGGGCGACACAGCGGCCACACTCGAAACGCTCGCGGCGAAGATGGTGCATGTCTTTCAAACGAGCGAGCTGGCGGTCCCGACGGGGACGATCCTCGCGGTAGAAGAGGAACTCGTCGGCGAGATCTCTCCGGATTGCCCGCCGATGCTGGCCAGGCTGGATCTGGCCGTCGAGACCGACGAGGCGGTCGTCATCACGGACTTCAAGACTTCGCGTTCCCGTTGGTCGTACGAGCAGGTCGAAGACTCGGCGACCCAACTCGTGCTCTACCAGGAACTGGCGGGCTCGTTTGCCGGCGACAAGCCCATCCAGCTTCAATTCGGCGTCCTGACAAAGACGAAGGAGCCGAGCGTCGACATTCACCCCGTCTACGCAGATCAGCACGTCGTCGACCGAACCCGCCGCATCATCGAGCGGGTGTGGGACGCCATTCAGACGGAGACCTTTTATCCAGCGCCGTCGCCACTGCAGTGTCCGAGCTGCGGATATCGGAGCACCTGCCGGGCGTGGGCTGGATGACACCCAACAAAAATCACCCAAACGAAAGGAGCACTTGTGCCCAAGCACGTCGTGATCGAAGAGCTGCACGTTACGATTCTGGTCCGCGCGGACCTCCCGGCGAAAACCGTCGCGAAGGTCCGGCGCGTCCTCGGGGGCAGGCCGTTCGCGAAGCGGCTCGCCCACGAGGCCGCCGGGGCGTGCCGAATTTTGACGGCGCCGGGGGCCGTGAAGGTCCGCGTCTCGAAGTGAACTCAGAGAACATCAACCGAAACGAGAGAAGGGGGGAAGAAATGGGAGCCAAGCAGAAACTGAACTCCGCGAATATCGTCGGGGCACTCGTCGTGGCCGCATTCATCGGCGGGGCGTTCGGGTCGTGGACGATGTTCGCGATCGCG
>JBAXFO010001077.1:0-1747 GCA_037139885.1 Planctomycetota bacterium | reverse complement strand
GGATGGGCCGCAACAGATGCGGATACATCACCTGCCCGAGCGCTTCGGTGAGTTCGGGAAGTTCGCTGTCGAGCTTGTGGTGAATGCGGCCGCTGAGGGCGGCGAAGCCTTCGATGAAGCGATCGAGATGGGGATCGGGAACTCGCGTGCGGTCGGGGACGAGACGCCCGGCCTCGGCGGGATAGCGCTTTTGAAACGCTTCGCGATATTCGGCCAGGAACGCCAACTCGCGTTCGAAATAGGTTTCCAAACCGGGGATCATGAGTCGGCCTGCCGAACTTTGTGCTGACCGGTGAGCGGCTCCATGACCGTGTCGAAGGAGACTTCCGGAGCGGGATCCAGGGCGAACCGCGATTCGATGCGGCAACGGATCGCCGGGCGGTTCGCCTCTTCCGATTCAGTTAACAGGACGCGAATGTCTTTGAGCCGGGGTTCATGCTGGGCGATGATGATTTCGAGCTTGCGGGCCATTTCTTCGCGGGCGCCGGCCGAGTTCACCGTAAACGTCGTGAGATCCGGCAAGCCATACGACATGATGCTGCGGCTGACGCGCGTCAGTTCGACGGGCAAACCCATGTTCGTTTGGCGAGTGTTGAGCAGGTCTTCGAGATCGCGGCGAATCACTTCCAGCATTTGCGACAAGCTGTAGCCGCGGCGTGCGTCCGTACCGGCGGAAAGCGGATCAATCAAGCGATCGACCAGCGATGGCATCAGGCCCTGCGATGGATCGATGAGCGGCGGCAACGGCGCATCCTCAGTGGCTTGTCGATGGGAACGCCGTCAATTTAGCATGTTGGCGATGGGAACGCCAATGCGTTTCGGTCGTGGACGTGGTGGAGAGCAGCCTGACGTTCGCGCGGCCAGGCTGCCCCCGATCGTTCACTCCGCATATGCCTGGCGAATCGCCGTCAACGACTTTTCGAAATCGGCGGGGACCGGTTGAAAGCTCGAAATCTTGAATGTTCCCATGACATCTCGTCCCTTGGCGGTCTGGTCGGCTTTCAGCATGCCGTCTTGGAAAGTTTTGACGGTGCCGGCGTCGACCTTGTTCGGATTGCAGGCAATGACCGAGGGGGGAAACACAGGCGACGAGCCGATGATCTTGAGCTTGCGGAAGCGGCCGGGGTTCACTTCCTTGTACTGATCGAACGACGCAGAATCGACCACGGCTGCTTGCACTTTGCCTTGCAGCACGGCATCGAGCGCCGCTTCTGCGGTTGCAGGGTTCACGACTTTGCTGAAGAACTTCGCCGCATCGCCCCCCGCTTCCTTCTGAGCGTAACGACGAATGTGTTCCTTGCCTTCTTTCAAAACGGCGACCTCTTGACCCTTGAGGGCGGCAAAGGATTCGGCGCCCCCCTCGTTCTTGGCCACCAGAATCGCCTTCACTTCGGGAGTGCGGTAGATCGTCAGGAGAATCGGCTGGAGTTCCGGATGCTTGGTTTGCGCCTCGGCGAACTCGATGCCCTGGAAGACGCCGAATTGATCTTTCCCGTCGGCGACTTTCGCGGCCAATTCCATCGTGGTGGCGGGCCGTTCGAGCGTGCCGACCAGGCCCGTAAATTCCTTGACGAGCAGGGGAAATTCTTCGCCGATGAATTTCAGCTTTTCAAGCGACAAATCGGCGACCAGCGTCGGCGTGATCCCAATGGAAATTTTCCGCAAATCTTGAGCGAGCGCCGGCGCCAGCGACAAAACGCCCGCAAACAGGCCGATGAGAAGAGAGGAGCGTTTCATGGGAGATGCC
>JBAXFO010001076.1:0-1750 GCA_037139885.1 Planctomycetota bacterium | reverse complement strand
TTGTAAGCTTTCACATCCAACGTGGCTTGGCCGGGGACAAGCTGACCTACAGCGGCTGTCCGATTCGCTGTCCGCTTGGCTGTCCGACCCGTGTTAATATAAAGACCGTTGTACACTCTGATGTAGAAAGTGGTCTTCGTGGGCGCCTTAGGGTCAATGCCACCCGATGCATCGGCTTGCCTCGGCCAGGCCAGTGCGGCAACGAAAATCGAGCTCAAGGAAGAGAGGATCGAACGGCGATTCATCGGGAGGCTCCGTGAGTGAGGGAAACGAAATCGTGAGGGTTCAGGATCGTTAGGGTTCAGACGCAGCCGATCGACGCCAAAGTCTGATCAGGTTCGCGGCTTCGCGATGCGGGCGACGAGAGGCTAACGCAGAGGCGCTCGCCATGCAAAACCCGGCGCCGGGCGAGGCTTTTTTGCCCGGAATCGTGAGGCTGTCACCATTTTCCTCGGTTTGCCCGAGTGTTTCTGCGGGCGTAGACTTGGGCACAGAATCGTGGAACGCTGCGTGGTATCGGCCTCAGCAAGCGGGCCGCAGTTTGCACCGTGTCACTGGTTCCTTACGGGGAGAGAATCATGAAGAGGTCGCTTGTCGGTGGTTTCCTTGTTGCCGCCATGACGGCCTGTTCCCTCACTCCGCTTCGTGTGGCCGCTCCTTTGTTGGCTGCAGACCACCACGCGGGCCAAGCGGCGGTCACGCTCGCCTCAGAAGAGGAAGGGGGCGATTCGGTGCATATCGTCTTCTCGTCGCACCCGCAGCCGATGCTGGCCAACGTTTCGGACGAGTATCAGGTGGTCCGGTTGTGGCCGCGATCAGACGCGCTCGCGGAGGCTCGGGACGCCCTCGAACAACCGTGCGAGACCGCAGAGTTTCAGGAGACGCCGTTTCGGGAGTTCGTCAACACCGTCGCTCGAAAAGCTGGTGTTCGCATCTCGCTCGACAACAAGGCGCTCGAGAACATCGGCTTCGACACCGCCACGCCGATCACGGCCAGCCTGACTGGGCGGTCGTTCCGGGCCGGCCTGAGGGAAGTGCTCCGGGGTTGCGACTTGGCCTATGTATTGATGGACGACCACATCGAGGTCACCACCGCGGATCGGGCTGCCGAGATGCGGGAGGCTGTTTTTTATCCGGTGATTCCCCAGGTCGACGTCGATGAGGTCGCGGTGCTCATCGAGGAGACCGTGGAGCCTGACAGCTGGTCGCACAACGGAGGAAAGGGAACGATCGTCGCCGCTCCGGCGGGCATGGGACATGGGCTCGTCATCAGCCATACGACCGCAGTGCACGAGCAGATCGAGGCGATCCTTCGCAACCTCGACGGTGCACTGTGGAACCCGGTGGACCAGGATGAGGGGGTGACAGCCGTTTTTGTGCGTTCGTACGTGATCGAAGACGATGACCTCCGAACGGGGCTCGAACAGCGACTTGCCGAGCTCTGCAACGAATCGCTTCCACACGGAGCAGACGCAGACGCCCGCATTGAAGTGATCGGTAGAGCGATCGTTGTGCGGTCGCGTTCGAGGCCATTTCAGGTGATGGCTGCCCAGATCATCGCCGCGGTCATCGAAGAGGATATGGAACTGGAAGTTGAATCGGATGAGGCGGCAACGCACTCGGCAGCCGACAGCAGCACCTGAGCTCCTAGCTCCCCTGCCGGGGATCGCTTGGCGGGTGCATTCTGCATGGGCCCGTTGCAGAATGCGGCAGCTGCCGCCGGCGCCGGTTGGGCCGGGCTTTCCGAGAT
>JBAXFO010001075.1:0-1751 GCA_037139885.1 Planctomycetota bacterium | reverse complement strand
CGGGATAGTCATCGATGACGAGCGCGGGATCGGACGCCATCAATCCTGCGGCGAGGTATGAATCAAGTAGAATCAACCGCATCGCTCCAGACGCCGCGAGTCCTTTCGTTCACCCCGGAGAGCCGATCATGGGAATGCCATTTCGCACGTTCTTGGCGTTCGCCGCAGTCGTGTCATTTACGTTGCCAGCGTTCGCGCAAAAGTATCCGCCCGACGTACAGAACGCGCTCAACCTGGTGCGCAAACACGTCAATGCTTTGCCCAACGGTCAAGGCGCAGGCGATTTCATTCCGCAGTCCGACGCCGCCGTCAAGCAGTTGTTTCCCGATCACCGCATGGTCATCGTTCGCTTTCGCATCTATCCCGTCGCCCGCATTATCCCCGAAGGCTTGCACCCGTCGAACATCTTCACGGTCAGCAAGGATGGCAAAGTCGAACATTTGAGCGACGTCAAGACGATGGAGGGATTCTTCCGCAAGCACCACGCGGCTGCGAAGAGCGAGAAGGACGCGAAGGCGATTCTCGCCGCTTGGCTCACGCTGACGCCCGAGTTCCATCAGGACGGCTTTTACAAGTTCGACGTGTTGGACAAGGAATTTGCTGTCGAAGGCGACCCGATGAAGGTGGGCGGACGAGCGGTCGTGATGCAGGGCGGCAACGGCGACTTGCGCGCCGAGATCGCGTTTGACGGGGACGGCAAGCTCGCCACGGTGACGGAGAAGGCGGCGATCCGGCGCGGCCCTCGCCCCATCTGCCAGGCGACGAAGCTGCTTGACGCCGACCCGATCGTCCGTCGCATGGCGGAACAAGATCTCCTCATCATGGGTGTGTCGGCTCGTGATTACCTGATAGAGCAGCGCGGCCGCGCGATGCCAGACCTGTGCGAAGCGATCGATCGGCTTTGGGAACAGATTCAGAAGAACGGGTGGTGAGGATTGGCCCATTTCTATCTTGATGCCTTGAGCGAGTAGGGGAAGCGATATGAGCCCGCCGGTGAATCAGTCCCCGTCGCCGTGAAACTCACATCCGTAGCACGGGTAATTCATAGGCACGAACCGCTTCGGCGACCCCAGAAAGAAACCGCTTGATTCGCTCGTCGACCACAATCGCTCTCCTTTTGGCAACGGCCGCCGTGATTGCCGGCGATCGCTCCGTTCAGTTTCGTGACGGTGACGGTCGGTTGCAGACGCCGCTGTCGCAGATGGACAAGAAGGCCACTATTCTTTTCTTCCTTCTTACCGACTGCCCGATCTCGAACGCGTACGCCCCGGAGATCAAACGCATCTGTGTGGACTACGAGCCGAAGAAGGTGGCCGCGTTCGTCGTTTATCCAGATCCCGATCTCACCGGCGACAACGCCAAGAAGCATGCCGCCGACTATGGCTTCAAGTGCCCGGCGCTCCGCGATCCGGCGCAGGCGCTCGTGCAACGTGTCGGGGCGACGCACGCTCCGCAAGCGGCCGTGCTCGACGCGGCGGGGAAAGTCGTTTATCTTGGACGCATCGACAACCTGTACGTCGGTTTCCGAAAAACTCGCCCCGCACCGACCGTGCGCGACTTGCGTAACGCCGTCGACGCCGTCCTTGCGGGCAAGCCGGTGTCGCCCGCAAGGACCGAGGTCATTGGCTGCGATCTCCCGGAACCGAAGAGAAAATGAGCCCGTCAGGACAGCATCCCGAATCGTTCTCGAAAGGAACCTCCCATGCGCCGCACGCTGATCGCGTTCGCACTTCTCTCGGTGACGTCAGCCG
>JBAXFO010001074.1:0-1752 GCA_037139885.1 Planctomycetota bacterium | reverse complement strand
ACCTTGGCTCGCTGGTACGTCGCGTCTAGGAGCGGCACGTCCGGCTTCTCCGCGATGTGCCAAATGATGCGGTCGGCCGCAATGCTGACTTTCGACCCGGCGCCTTTGTCGGCGGCGATGTTCTTGTTGTTTTGATGGGCAGCGAGAACGTACCAGTCGCCCTGTGCCTGGTTGGAGAAAGGGGGAGGCGAACCGGCGTTGATTTCCGGCGAACCGAGCAGCGACACGACAAGGGGCGTCATCGCCGTTAACCAGATCCTCATGCGATTTTCCTTCCTGCGTTCGATCGTCGTGGTGGTGGATTCCCCGGGTTTCAGATCGGGTCGCGCAGTCGCTGGCCCGCGTCTTTCGAGGCATCCGACCGTCATTTTTTCAATCAACTCGACGGCCGCATTTGCGAAGAGGCCGGTTCGGCAGCCAGATCGCGGCAAATCGCCTTCTCGCACCACTGCTTGTCCTGATCGGCATCGATGATCTTTCCCTGGTGAAACACGTTCAGCTCCCGGTCGGCGATCCATCATCCAAAATGCGATGTCACGGGCGTGTCCGGATCGTCGGCCACGTGAATCCACACATGCACATGCGGGAAGCCTCGATAGTACCACACGAATGACGGGCCCTCGATTCGCCAGTTGTCCCACTCGCCGTCGGAGCCCATGTCGTGCTCTTGGTAGAACGCCATACTGCACGCATCCAGACCACCCTGCCGTTCGAGACAGCGTCGAACTTGTTCCTGATAATCGCGTTGATACGGCGCGAGCAGGCCATCGAGCGTCAAGCTGGCTAGCAGCTTTTGCTCGCGATTCATGTCCCGGATCGGCATCCCGGGAAACGTGCCGCGCGGGCCCTTGAAGCGGACGTCGGGTTCCAGCGGAATCGGCAGACGCGTGTCCGGGAGGATGTGTCGCCGATCGATTCGGCCATCGACCATGTAGAATGGCATGTCGCGCGTCACAAGGGCTCGCGGGCGCTGTTCGCGGTCCAGTGCCTGATACACCTGATTGGCGAGCTGCGCTTGATGCCAGAAGAAATTGTTGGGATGCCCGACTCGTTCGTTGAAGCCGCTCGGCTGATGTCCGTGACAGATTGCTCCGTTGAATGCCGTCGCTGGGCGGCGCTCGCAGGTCGCGCGAAGCGTCAAATGAAAGCCAGTGATGACACACTGGCACGGACCACTGTCAGGTCGGCCGAAAATGGCGATCTTCTGCCCGCCGCCCCAGGCTTGATTGGTGTCGTCGCGCGCCTGCCGCTTGAGCCGTTCCGGCCAGCCGGGACTCATGACACTGGCGATGACGTCCTCGATGAGTCGTTGTTGTGCCTCGCTGAAGCTGTTGATCGACGCTGGGCTGATCGCCCAGTTGTTGGTCACGTGCAGTCGCAGCGGCAGACCGGTGAAGCCGCGATGCTCCCAGTCGAAGCACATGCGCCGCCGTTGTTCGGCCGTGAGCGATTCGTAGAACGCGCGAATCGGAGCGGCGCTCGGCCCATCGCCGGCGGGAACGGGCTTGGCGCTCGCCGCACTGTCGTCTGTGCCGACCATGCCGACGGCAACGGCGCTGGCGGTCACTTGCCGCAAAAAGTCTCGCCGCACCGACATATCGGAAGTTGAACGAGTCATAGTCGCCTCTTAAACTTGTGGGTCTTGACGCGTCTCGAAAAACGTTACTCGAAATCAACTCAGCCCGTTCAGCAGCCCCGTGCTGTCGCCCAAGCGCGGGGCCGGGGCGCCGGCGCGGTCGAGCATCGAGAGCC
>JBAXFO010001073.1:0-1752 GCA_037139885.1 Planctomycetota bacterium | reverse complement strand
AGGGCCCGGAACAAAATAACCGCTACCGTTTGCGAGGTTTGATGGCGTAGTTCCAGTCGCCGTGGAACTTGTCCGGGACGAGGTTGATGGAGGCCATCTGCTGATTGGAGACGGATATCTTCGGCGGGTATTGGCCGGTGTCCAACACGCAGCGGACGCGCAGGCCGGTGTTGGTGCGCGTGGCGCCAATGAGGTTGACCACGGCGGCGCGGGTCAGCAGCGGCTTGCCGCGCCAGTTCTGGCTGATAAACGAGAAGAGGCGGTGTTCGATCTTGTTCCATTTGCTGGTGCCCGGCGGCAGGTGATGAACACGCAAAATCAGCCCGGTCTGATCGGCGAGTTTTTGGAGTTCCCACTTCCAGAGCCGCAGGCGGCTGCCGTTGGAACCGCCCGAATCGGCGGTGATCAGGAGGCTTTGGGCTCGGGGGTAGACCCGGCGTCCCATGTCGCGCCACCAGCGGCGGATGGCGTTGACGGCGAAGGCGGCCGTGTCGTGGTCCACACCCACGCTCACCCAGCCCAGATTTTTCCCGAGGTCATAAATGCCGTAGGGAATGGCCTTGCCCTTGGTCTCGTCGATAAAGTCATGCACGCGGACTTCCTGCGGCTTGCCGGCCGGACGCCACTCCCGCCCGGCGTTCTTGAAATCTCCGATCAATTCCTTCTTCTTGGTATCCACAGAGATCGCCGGCTCGGCGGCGGCCAACTGCCTTTTCACCTGCGCATTGAGGTGCTCGAACTGGGCGTTACGGTCGGGGTGCGATGTTCCTTCGCGGGTCTTCTGGTTGGCCTGGAGGCTGTAGCCTTGCGTCTCCAGCAGTTGCCCCACGCGGGTGTGGCTGATGGGGTGTCCCTGGGCGGTCAATTCCCGAGCCAGATGGCGGGTGCTCTTGCTGGTCCACAAAAGCGGCGATTCCGGATCGCCGCGTGTGGCCGGTTCGACGAGTTTTTCCATGGCGGCCAGCAGCCCCGGATCGGTGGTGCGGAGGTTCTTTCGCCCGCCCCCCTGGCGGCGCACGCGGCCCGGCTCGCCCGCCGCCGCTCCGTCGGCGAGTTCCTCCATGCCCCGCCGCACGGTCGTCTTGGCCAGGCCCGTCGCCTTGACCACCAGCGCCAGGCCCCCGCGTCCCAACGCCCGCGCCTCGGCCGCCGCCCAGAGCCGGCGCTGCCGCTCATCCAGCGCCGGCACGAGCGCCCGGAACTTGCTCCGCACCGATTTCAACATCGTCCGATTCATCCGAGTCATTATCGGACGAAACAGAAACATAGCATCAGTTATTTATTTACAGTCCCTAAGCGTCACTTTTTTCATGAATCGTTTCCTGCAGCGAGTCAACAACCGTGCCAATACACTGGCACCAGAATACTGCCAGATTCAAGCCACCATCAACGCCGGGGACGCGCAATTCAAGTGAGATTTTTGCACACTCACTGCTGCCGCCCGCGCCACCCAGGGTTGGCCACGAACCTATCGTTCTCTATCAACCTCGGTGAATAATCCTATTTTAGTGGCGTAAAGGTACCCAACCCAAGCGCCTTCTCGCTCATTGTCACCGTTTGCCCGCCAATCACGAGCTTGTCCGCGTTCACGGTAATCTCCGGAGTGTCCCCCTTCTCCGAAAGCGTCAGCACCGTCACCTTGCGCCCGCCGAGCGTCACCGCCTTCAGCTGTACGCCCGCACCGGCCGCCACATCCCGCACCTCGCTCGTCGTGACAATCAATGCATCCGCCCCCGAGGCCTTCGAATAATC
>JBAXFO010001072.1:0-1759 GCA_037139885.1 Planctomycetota bacterium | reverse complement strand
CTATCAGATGGTCATCCACCATCGCGCCGCATAGCACATGGCCGTCCCCCGTCGCGTCGCTTAGTGACGCCGGACGGTAGCCGTGGGTTTTCAACCCACGGAACCACGCGCGAAACAACCCGTGTCGCGTCAGCGACACCGGAACCGCACCCCGGACAAAGCCACGCCCGAGAAGTCAATCAGGAGACGGGTTCCTTCGTCGCTACGCGACGAGTCATGCGGATTCACGTTAACCGTGGGTTTGAAACCCACGGCTACCGTCCGTGACCACTACGCGGTCAAATATTGCAAACATATGGTCTTGCAATGCAGCGAATTGTAGAGGCCGTGCTCCCTTGGAAAAACAAAGCGGGCAGACCTTCCGGCCTGCCCGCTTCAGATTTTGCAATGAATTGACCGGCAGGCTTACGCCTGCTCTGCGCCGTTCGTTTCCTTGAGCACGGCTTTGCGGCTCATCTTCACGCGGCCTTTGTCATCGACGCCGATGCACTTGGCGGTGATGACGTCGCCGGTCTTGACCACGTCTTCCACGACGTTCACGCGGAAGTCCGCGAGTTCGCTGATGTGGATGAGGCCGTCTTTCTTGCCGCCGAGGGACATGAACGCGCCGAAGTTCGTCGTGCTGACGATGCGTCCGGTGTAGTTCTTGCCGACTTCGACTTCGCCGACGGTGTTGTTGACGAGTTCGAGGGCGCGTTGCAGCGCTTCGTTGGAGCTGGCGTAGATGAGGACGGTGCCGTCGTCGTTGATGCTGATGTCCGCGCCGGATTCGGCCTGGATGGCTTTGATGTTTTTGCCGCCGGGTCCGATGAGTTCGCCGATCTTGTCAGGATTGATCTTGGTCTTCTCAATACGCGGGGCGAATTCGCTGAGCGGTTTCGGCGCGGAGATGGCGGCGTTCATCACCTTGAGGATGTCCGTGCGACCGATTTTGGCTTTGGCGATGGCTTCGTTAAGCAGGCTCAGGGGGATGCCGGGGAGCTTGAGGTCAAGCTGGTAGCCGGTGACGCCGAGATCAGTGCCGCAAAGTTTGAAGTCCATGTCGCCGAAGTGGTCTTCGCTGCCGAGGATGTCGAGCATGGTGAGGTAGCGGCTCATCTTGTCATTGGAGTCGAACTCGGAGACGAGGCCGACGCTGATGCCTGCGACGGGGCGCTTGAGCGGCACACCGGCATCGAGCAAGGCCATGACGCCGGAGCAAACGGAGGCCATGGAGGTGGAGCCGTTGGATTCCATGACTTCGCTGCTGACACGAATGGCGTAAGGGAAGTCTTCTGCGGATGGGATGACAGGCTCGACGGAACGCTCGGCCAATGCGCCGTGTCCGATCTCGCGACGGTTCTGTCCACCGAAGCGGCCGGTTTCGCCGACGCTGAAGGGAGGGAAGTTGTAATGCAGGATGAAGCGCTTGGTGTCGGTGCCGCCGGCGTAGGTGTCCATTTCCTGCGCTTCGTCGAGCGGGGCGAGGGTGGCGAGAGCCACGGCCTGCGTTTCACCGCGGGAGAACAGCGCCGAGCCGTGAGCGCGGGGCAGCAAGGCGATTTCGCCAGTAAGCTCGCGGAGATCGTCAAGGCCGCGACCATCGCAGCGATGCTTTTTGTCGAGAATGCTGATGCGGAAGACTTTCTTCTGCATGTAGTCGAAGGCCTGGCTGACTTCGAAGTTGCCGGCCTCGGGGAACTTGGCCTTGATGGCGGCTTCGACTTCATCGCGCAAGGCACCAACGGCTTTGCCGCGGGCGACTTTGCTGGGTTGATAG
>JBAXFO010001071.1:0-1765 GCA_037139885.1 Planctomycetota bacterium | reverse complement strand
ATCGCCGCGAACGGTTCGGGGAAATCGATCGGAACCTGCGGGACATCGACACCGCAGGACCGCTTGCGGAGATCATGGCGTGAAAAACTCCTTCGGGACTTTATTGAGGTCGTGGTTGACGACTTTCGCTCTGGTGCAGGTCAGCCCGTCCGTTGCAAGAGCCACCTGCTCGTCGAGGGAAGCCGAACGGCGCTGAAAGTCAACGGTGAGACGACGCTCGACGCGATGCTCTCGACCGAGGGAAAAGGTCGTACTCTTTCCGGCGGCGCCTTCGCGGTCCAGAGCCATGATCCGGGAAGTGTCGTGTATTTTCGCAGTCTCCGCGTGAAGCCGCTCGAGTGATGCGGCGGATTGAACAACACCTAGCCCGTGCAAGCCACGACATGGATTCGCAAGACGCCGCCGTGACCTTCATTTGGGTGAACTCTTTTTGATTGGCCATGATGACCTCAACTCGCAATTGGAATTGGTATTCTCTTGCCATCGCTGTCCTTGCGGCTGTCGTTGGCCCAGGGCAGCGCGCGGTGGGCCAGGAAGCCCTGTCGAGCGACTTCTTCGAACGCCGGATCCGGCCCGTCCTCGTCGAGCAATGTTACCGCTGTCATTCGGCAGAAGCTCTCAAGGCAGGCAAGCTAAAAGGCGGCCTCCAACTGGATACGCGTGCCGGCATTCGCGCCGGCGGCGACAGCGGCCCGGCAGTCGTCCCGGGCAGCGTCGCGAAGAGTGCATTGATCGCGGCCATCACGCATCAAAAACTCGAAATGCCTCCGAAAGGGAAACTTCCTGATGCGGTCATCGCCGACTTCGTTCGCTGGGTGGAGCAAGGCGCCGTCGATCCTCGCGACGGCTCGACCTCGACGCCGGCGGCACGCATCGACATCGAAAAGGGGCGAACATATTGGGCCTTTCAGCCGCCCCGAATCCATCCTCGACCGCACGTGCGGCAGTCCGAATGGCCGCGAAAGGAACTCGACTGGTACCTCCTTGCGGCCCAGGAGAAGCGCGGTCTCAAACCGGTTGGCCCCGCGTCGAAGCACGAGTGGATTCGCCGGGCGACGCTCGACTTGATCGGTCTTCCCCCGACCCCCGAGGAGGTCGACGCCTTCGAGAAAGATACAAGCGTCGATGCTCATGCACGGGTCATCGATCGACTCCTGTCGTCTCCTCATTATGGCGAGCGCTGGGGCCGATACTGGCTCGATCTGGCGCGTTACACCGACGACCTCGGCGGCACGGTCGGTCCCGTGGAGGCGCCGAACGCTTATCGCTACCGCGACTGGGTCGTCCAGGCATTCAACCGCGACATGCCGTACGACCAGTTCATTCGACTGCAACTCGCCGGCGACTTGATTGCCGAACCGGCGGCCGATTACGAGGAACGCCTGGTCGGCCTCGGATTCCAGGGGCTCGGCCAGCGTTTCAGCGGCAATGCCGTCGGTATGGTCAAAATGAAGGTCGCCGACGAACTCGACGACCGCGTCGATACCGTTTCGCGAAGCCTGCTTGGGTTGACCGTTTCGTGCGCCCGCTGCCACGATCACAAGTTCGATCCGATCCCGACGGCCGACTACTACTCGTTTGCAGCCGCCTACAACGGGGCCAGCCTGAGCGTCGAACGCGTGACCGCATCGCCGCAAGCGATCGCGGCCCACGAGCAATGGCTCAAGGATGTGCCCGAACGCACGAAGAAATTGGAGCAAATCACACAGGCGGCGGGAAGCCAAATCGGACGTGCGGAGCTGCGGCAGATCGAGCGGTATTTACT
>JBAXFO010001070.1:0-1765 GCA_037139885.1 Planctomycetota bacterium | reverse complement strand
GGCTGCGGGCGTCGCGGCCGCATAGCCGAGCCCCATGCCGATGCCGCCGCAGACGCCGAAACCGAGCAACAAGCCGGCATAGCTTTTCATGAAGCCGGCGACGAGGCAACCGGCCGCGAGGAACAAACCGCCGAGGATGGCCCCCAGACGCGGCCCGAAGCGGTCCTGGATTCTGCCGCCGGGGATCATGGTGACGGCGAAGAGCATGCCGCACACGGCATACGCCCAGGTCGCCTGCGCGTCGGAAAGGAACGACCAGCCTTCATTGAGCCCTTGCATCGGCGAGCCGGCGGGATGGTCGACCGAGGCGATGAGGTTCGATTTCCAAACGCTCCAGGCATAGAGAATGCCCAGGCAGAGGTTGATCGCGGCGCCGGCGCCAACGACGATCCAGGCTTTCGCGGCAGAGTGCATGAGGTGTCCGTGGAGAGTTGGACGGGGTTCAAACGTCGCGCGATTCGCGGCCCTTGTCGGGAGTGGGGTCTTTCACGATGCCGTAAACGTGTCGGCCTTCATGATCTTCGGGCAGATATTCCGTGATCGGGCTGCCTTCGGGGGTGACGAACAGCAGGCAATGGCAGTACTTCCATTTCTTCATCTCATCGCAGGCGCAGATCCAGCGCCGGCCATGCTCTTCGAGCTCGGCTTTCTTGTCGGGATAAAAGTTGCACGGGCAGAGAGGCCGGCCGACCTCTTCGACGTTGGCCGCCAAACCCATGATCACCGCCTTGGCGACCTCGGGCTCGGGATGGGGGCTGGTGCCCGACTTCTCCCAGTATTTTTGCACGTACCGCGTCATCTTCTCGACGGTGGCGGGAGCGGGATCCGGACGCTTCTTCATGGATGCCTTTCGTAAACACGAGATGCCTTCGATGATCTACGGAATCAGCCGCACGCCCAACGCTTTCAGCGCGTCGAGCTGCTTGGCGTCGACCGGGTTGCCGGCGACGCTCACTCGAAGATACGGAGCGAAACGTTTCGCCCCTTGCGCGTCCGCTGCGACGGCCTTGAGGAACGGGCCAAGATCCTTGATCTCGTTCGCGTCGAGCATGAGCAGGCTTAAATCGGTGAAGCCGGCCAAAGGAGTCAGATCCGCGATCTTGTTGCTTCGCAAATCGAGCGTCGCCAGCTTCGTCAGCTTGGCGAGCGGAGCGATGGTGCGGATCTGGTTCGCACGCACATCGAGCGTCCACAGCTTCGCGAGGCCCGCGAGACCGGCAAGGTCGCCGATTTGGTTGTCGGCTAGCGACAGCGTGTTGAGGTTCACGAGCCCCTTGAGGGGTTCGACCGACTTGATGCGGTTCTTGCCCAGTTGCAGGTATTGTAAGCGCACGAGGTTCGCCAGCGGCGTCAGGTTTTCGATCGCGTTGTCGGTGAGATCGAGCGACTGCACGTTCTTGAGATCTTTAAGCGCGTCGACATCGGCGATCTGATTTTTATCGAGGCGAAGGAGTTGGAGGTTTTTGCAGCGGTCGAGACCGGTCAAATCCTTGATGCCTTTGCCCGTCGCTTCGAGGATGAACACTTTGGCGAGCAACTCATCCTTGAGGGGAGCCTTGGGTTCGTTCAAAAGAGCCCGCACCACGGCTTCGAGATTCGCGTCTTTAATGGCGGGCGCCGGATCTTGAGCGACGACCGCAGCGAGAGCGACGCTCAGCGACACGAGCACAGCGATGCAGCGACCGACACGGCGCATGAAAAACCTCCAACCGGAATGGTTGGAGGTTTGATATCTGTTCGTGCATGCGTCGGCCATGCGGATCAT
>JBAXFO010001069.1:0-1767 GCA_037139885.1 Planctomycetota bacterium | reverse complement strand
CCCTCGCTGACGCGTCGGGCTTCCAGGGATGGCCTCAGAACCCGAAAATTTAGCTTGGACGACGCAGTTGGGGCAGGCTTCGCCCGCTGGCTCAACCCGCTCTTCGGCATTTTTGTTCAGCGCGTTGTGACCCAACAATACACGGCAAACAACGCCGCCAAAACGCCCGCGATGATCCACCACGGTTTCGCCGCCGCGGGCACGTCTTCGTCCGAAATGTATTGCCCGCAGCGCGGACACTGCACCGCATCCTCATAGATCTCGCTCTTGCAGTAGGGACACGGCAGGGTGGCGTCGTCATCATCGTCGTTCATCGAACGCTCCAAGTTTCCTGCCGGTCTCGACGTGGCCGGCGGCTGCGGTTAGATTAATGAAAATTCGCGTGCCGCGGTTGAGAAGGAGTTCGACGTGCCTTGCGTATGTTCCGCGAGTCTTCAAGGATTGCAAGGCGCCGTGCCTCCGGCGTTGCCGGCGGCGCCGTTGCCGTCGGGAGCGGTGAACGCTCTGGCGGCCGCCTCGGCGGACATGAGCGCTTCGGCGAACGCCTCGGCCGCGGCGAACGCATCCATGGCCATGTCGGCCAGCGCGTCGGCGAAGATGGCGTTGCTGGCGTCGCTCTCGGCCAGCCTCAAGGCGATGGGCATGGCGTCGTTCAACGCGACGACGGCCAGTTCCCTGAGCGCCATGATCGGCTCTCTGAACGCGAACCTGCCCGCCATGCCCGGCGGCCTTCCCCCCGCCATGCCGAACCTGAACGCGGCCGGCATGCTCGGGGCCGCGATGGCGAACCTGCAAAAGCAATGGGGCATCAACCTCGCCAGTCCCGGCGGCGTCGCTCAGTTGCAGGCGAAACTCGACGCCAACGCTCAGGCCCGGGCCAGCGCCGCCGCCAACGCCTCCGCGTCAGCAAACGCATCGGCAAACGCTTCGGCGAACGCATCGGCATCCGCCAACGCTGCGGCTTCCGCCCAGGCGTCCGCGCAAGCTCAGGCCAGCGCCTTGATGAACGCCTCCGCCGCCATGGGTTTGCCGCTCGCGCCTCCTGATCCGCTCAGTCAATTGGCCGCCATGGCCAAATCGTTCGCGGCCATGAACCTGCCCCCCGTCACGATCCCGCCCGCATCGCTTTCGAGCGCTGTCGCCATGCTGGCCGGCATGGCCAACATTCAAAGCGGCCTGGGGGTCAATATGCTCGCTCCCGGTTCGGCTTCGGCCCTAGCCAGCGCCATGGCGAAGGTCGACATGAACGCCCTCGCGGCCGTCAAAGTCGACGCCAACGCGAACGCGGCCGCCAGCGCGAGCGCCTCCGCCGCGGCCGCCGCCAATGCGAACGCCTCGGCTCAGGCCGCCGGCGGTCTCTCCGCAAAACTCGACGCGGCTCTTGGACCGCTCGATGTGCCGTCGATGACGGCGCTTTCGAAAGCGATGGCGTTGGCGGCGCTGATGAAGTCGCTCGGCTTGCCTCTGCCGACGAGTCCGTGCAAGACGTGTGCGTTCATCAAATCGTAATGCCGCGCCAAAAGCATCGCATCGAGAACGGGCAAGCTATTCTGACACGTCGCGGTGATGTTGCCGTGATAATCCCAGCCTGGGCATCGATCCCGAAACCGAGCTGTTCACCGCTAACGGCCGCCCCGTGAAGATCATCTCGGAAGACGCCCCGCTCATCCGCGAGATCATCGCGTAAGTTTCGCAAAAGCATCCACAAGCCCTGGGATGAGGTAGTACCTCATCCCAGGGCTTGTGGATGCTTTTGCGAAACTTACG
>JBAXFO010001068.1:0-1767 GCA_037139885.1 Planctomycetota bacterium | reverse complement strand
GAGAACTTTTCCTCGCCGCGATGGAGCGTGAGCAGGTTGTTCTTCTTGAGAGCCTGGGCCTTCAGCTCCCAGATCGACTCGGGCCGAAGGCCATTGTGGCGGGCGATCGACAACGCGAACGCTCCCTCGGCCTCGTAACGCGTGAGGCCCGCCGCGGCGTCGAGGATCGAATTCCAATTGTTGGGATCCGCCATCGGATACTGCGGATCGCTGAGAATCTCTTGCCCGATGCGGTGGAGCTGATCGCGATCGGGGAGCGCGTGATCGATGACGACGAAGAGCTTTTCCAACTCGATCGGCACCTGCACGACGGGCGATAGGACGATCAGAAACGCCCGCTGATCCTTGCCCGCAATCAGTTGAGCGAACGTCGTCTGCACCGCCTCGGGACTGCCGATGAAGCGGTGAAAGTTGTGCAGAACGAGAAGCGTCGTCCCACCCGCTTCGATCATGTTGGGCAGTGATTTGATGGCCGCGATCGGGTCGGCGGCGCCAGCGTCGATATTGCCGCCGGGAATCCGCAAGCCCTGGGCCACATCCCAAATCGCGAGGCGCCACGAGCGTTCGCGGGCCATCTGCGCGATCTCGCGTTCGGCCTCATCAGGTTCCTGGGTCTGCACCCAAAGTCCGGTGAAGGCCGCGTTGATGTAATCTTTGAGCTGGTCGGCCAAGCGCATGGCGATCCTTTCGTTGGATGTTTGGGAATTGGACAAGAACGCAAAATGAGCCCCGGGATCGATCAACGATCCGGGGGCTACGAGCGTTTACTGATGGAGGCACTGTTGCTGATTTTCCGCGATGCCGTAGTACTCGGCTGTTTTGACATCACGGGCCGCGATGCCAAGCGCATCCTCGATGAACTTGCTGGCAAGCAGGCAATTGCTGCCGGCAAAGCCTTTGGTCTGGACAATGCTTTCGCCCGTGGGCGAGACAATGACTTCGATGATCCTCATGGGCTCTCCGTTTTTTGGACGCGCCGCTCACGTTGATCCACGCGGCGCGGATTTCGTTCGCAGGACGGCGCCATCGCGCCGCAGACTGGCGATCCGACGGAAACGCCGTGCGCGCACGGCGGACCGGATCGCTCGTTGCGACGAGATAAAACCGTTCTCGTTTCAGGAGCGTGACAGCGTCACGCAGCGACGATTTGCACGCGAATGCTGCCGTCTTGAAGCAATTGCTCGCTGACGGCGTAACCCTTCTTCCGGGCCTCGATCTTGGCCCGCTCCACAGCATAGATTTGGAAAAACTGATCGAGGTGTTTCGGATCGCCCCAACGGCCTCCGAAATGATCGTAGCGAACCTCACCTGTCGCGGTGTCGCACACGACCGGGTATTGCCAACCCGGCAGGCGAACGACGACGCCGACGGCTTGGCCGTCATAAAGTTGGGCCGATCCCTGAACGGGCGCCGCCAAGGCCAACCGGTGGCAAGCGGCCGCGATCGCCGTCAGATCGCGAATCTGCGTTTTCACAGTCACTACGTGGCTCATCATTCTCCTTTTCGAAAAATTGGGGACCACTCCCAGCCAAGAAACCCGAGACCGAACCGGCGAATGGCTAAGCCGGGTCAGTCGGGTAGGGGCCCGCCTCGCGGCGGGCTCCCCCCCAGGAACCGTACGTGCGCCTCTCGACGCATACGGCTCGACCTCAGATAACACTGAATGAGCGGTCTTCAGCGAGGCCAAACTCGGAAGGTTGCGAGATGGGGAGCGGTGTTACTTGCGAAACCGGCCATCACGAAATCTCCTGATCGAGCTGGCGATGG
>JBAXFO010001067.1:0-1771 GCA_037139885.1 Planctomycetota bacterium | reverse complement strand
CCGCGGCGGCATGATCCCCGCACTCGAAGCCGGCTATTTCCGCCGCGCCATCGCCGACGCCGCCTTCGCCTACCAGCGCGACATCGACGCACGCCGCAAACTCATCGTCGGCGTCAACGCCTTCCAGGAAACCGACGAGAAGCCGATGGACATCCTGCAAGTCGACCCCCATGTCGAAGCCGTGCAAAACCAAGCCCTGAAAGCGCTCAAAGCCAAACGCGACAACCAAACCGCCGCCCGCTGCCTCGACGCCATCCGCCGCACCGCCGCCACCAACGCCAACCTCCTCCCCCCGATGCTCGAAGCCGCCGACGCCCGCTGCACCGTGGGCGAAATCATGACGGCCCTGGCGGAGGTTTTCGGGCGGTATCGGACGTCGGGGTTGATTTGAAGAAGAATCAAGAGACTCGCCATCGTCGCGATGCTCTCCAAAGATGCACTCGTTCCGTCACCTCGCCAACATGTCCCAATCGATCGCATGTTGATCGAGCAGCGGCAATTCCGCCGGTAGCGCTTCGAGGTACTTCGTCGCCGCTCCGGTGTTAAAAACGACGACTTCTTCGTCGCGCCGAATGTCGCCCGCGGCCAGCAGTTTTTCGAGCACGTCCAGGCAGATGGCGGTTTCGGGGCAGATGCTGATTCCTTCGGCGCTGCTGGCTCGCTTCATCCAGGGGGCGATGGACGATTCGCTTCCGGCGATGGCTTTGCCGCCGCTGGCGCGGATCGCGTCGAGGATCATGAAGTCGGCCACCGCGGCGGGCACGCGGAGACCGCTGGCGATGGTTTGGGCGTTCGGGAACAGTTCGGCGAAGCGGGCGCCGCTCTCGAAGGCGCGCACGATGGGAGCGCAGCCTTCGGCCTGGCAGGAATAGAGCCTCGGCAGTTTGCCGGCGGGGATCCAACCGAGCTCGATCAATTCCGCAAACGCCTTCCCCATGCCGATGAGCCCGGTGCCGCCGCCGGTGGGATAGAGAATGGCGTCGGGGAGGCGCCAGCCGAGCTGCTCGGCCAGTTCCAGGCCCATCGTCTTTTTGCCTTCGAGGCGATACGGCTCTTTCAACGTCGAGAGATCGAACCAGCCCATCCGCTCGGCGCCATCGCGAACGATGCGGCCGCAGTCGTTGATGAGGCCATTGACGCGGTAGGCTCGGGCGCCGAAGAGGTTGACTTCGAACTGATTGACGATCGGCGTGTCGGCGGGCATGAAGACGAAACACTCCATCCCCGCCCGCGCGGCATAGGCGGCGGCCGCACCCCCGGCGTTGCCCGCCGTCGGCAAGGCCACGCGGCGAATCCCCAGCCAGTGGGCCATGCTGATCGCCGTCGTCATTCCTCGGCTCTTGAACGCCCCCGTCGGCAGCTGGGCTTCATCCTTGATGAGCAACCGATCCATGCCGAGTTGCGACCCGAGCCGCGGACACGCCAGCAGCGGCGACATCCCTTCGCCGAGCGTCACCGGCTCGACATCCATGGGCAACGGCAGCAACTCGCGATAACGCCACAGACTCGGCGGCCGGGCCGCGATCACCGCAGGCGTGACCTCACGGCGAATCCGCCCGAGATCGTAGCGCGTGACGATCGGCCGCCCCGCGTGAACGCCATGAATCTGTCCAAACGGCAACACGGCGCCGTCGATCGCCCCTTCCAGATGCGTCACATAATGGTTCATGCCGACAATCTAACATCAAAGGGAGCGCCGCACGAGAGGCGTTGGGAGAAACGCTCGAACTTTGGCGCCACCCCTCACATTCTCGTCAAGAAAGCCGCAGGC
>JBAXFO010001066.1:0-1772 GCA_037139885.1 Planctomycetota bacterium | reverse complement strand
CGCAATCTCGTCACCGTCGGGATCTCCGATTCGCGGATCCGCTTGCATGGAACGCGCCCCCTTGATGTATCGGTCTGGCGAGACGGCGATCCATCCCGAGCGAGACCGCTCACGCAACCGGCCCCGTCTCCGCACGGCCACGTTTATGACGCAAAGGCTGCCAAAAGCCTTCTCTGCACGGTCTCATGGAAACTACATACATCGACGAAATCCCAATTCCGAATATGGCGTTTTTTTCCTTTTCGGTGTAGATCCGGGTGCCCCTAAATCCATTCAGTATAGCACTCGGCAAAACCTTCAGCATGGAGGTCGACGGTGTGGTTTGCCGGAACTGGGATTACGCAATCGAATTGATAGCTAATCTTCCCGTGGTGCCTGTCGTCCATAGTCGCTGTGTGGACCAACTGGTAGCGTACTGTATTGGGGTCGGACTTTACGTTGACAATTATTCGCCCCCCCTCTCCAACCGGGGTTTCTTTCCGAAGACTCGCCTTTACCAGCAGCGAGCCATTGTGTACTTGCGCCGGCACAATTAAAGGGTGGGCGCCGGTTGACAGATTTACGGGCCTGGACGAAAGACGATAATTCATAACCTCTCGCCTTCTGACATGGTCAAACAGACCATGGCTACACATAGGAACGTATTCGGTTTTACCGAATCGTAAACGCGCCCCGGAAACGAAGGGGCGACCCATTGATAGGTGCCAGTTTAACCCGGCACAGAGCGAGGCGATCGCGTCGTTCGCCTTGATGTCGGGTTCTCTTTGAGAAAACTCGTGGGTCGCGGCGGAACGGTTGACGCCGCCTTCCGGCTTCTCTTCGCCACGGCGGAAATCTCCAGTTGGGATACTTATAGGTCATCGTATTAAGACGAGACGGGGAGAATAGTCGCACTGAAGTCCGCATCCCAGAGTACCGATCTTCCGTAGTGGTCGAAGTATTGAGGCCGATCCGATGGCGAACTTCGAAGTGTTTCAGCGTGCGGCAACGGAACTGGGCGAAGTAGGCCCCGAGGAGATGGCGGCCTAAATCGCCGGAAGTTTGCATTCCAACCTTCCGTGCGACCTTGCGGTTTCAGACGACTTGCATTCGATCGACAAAATTAGCGGAACCGTCGCTCCTTCATGCGCTCGATCATTGAAACGAACGCTGACCATTCTCTCGGTAGCCTCTCGGATTGCCTTTGCTTGCGAACACGGCTTCGAGAACCGAGCCGGACTACTCACCGACTACTCAGTTCAACGGCCCAATACCGCCAATTTCTGAGTATTTTTGAGTCGGTTTGCTATGACTTGCCAATGGCGTCGAATTACGCTAAAGTGTGTTGTAGCAAGTGATTCAGCGACCAAATACCCCTGCGAATGGGCCGTTTCCCAAGCTGGACGTCGTCGGTTCGAATCCGATCGCCCGCTCTTCAGAAAATCTCGCCGAACGCTCGATTTAGCGTTGCCTGTCTGCGGTGGACAGTGCGGCAAAGAGGCCTTCCAAAACGGTACATGTACCGTTTTGGCCCTCGGAGCCCCACAATGCCACGCACCAATCGTCCGCCCACCTATCGTTACCACAAAGCCCGCAACTGCGCCGTCGTCACGATCGACGGCCGAAACCGCTATCTCGGCTCGTACGGCTCTCCCGAGAGCCACGAGGCCTACGCTCGGCTGATCGCGGAGCGGAATTCGAACGGAAAGCAGTTTTTCCCCACCCCTGCCGAGTCGTCCTGGTGTGCTCCCCAAAAAGTGGTCCACATGTTATGAGAGTCTCTGAGGCCCGGA
>JBAXFO010001065.1:0-1773 GCA_037139885.1 Planctomycetota bacterium | reverse complement strand
CCGTGACCCTCGAAAGCGAAGTGGGCAAGGGCTCGACCTTCCGCTTCACCCTGCCGAAACGCGGCAAGTGAACTTCCCGTTCGCCTCTCTCCGCAGGAAAGCGCTGACCGCATCCCGCTAACCGCACCTCATCGCTACAACAGCAACCAGACAGCGCTCTTCTGGGCAGAGCCGTGAACGGATTTGACCGAACGGATTCGAGACCAACGATGCATAACGTTTTCCGTCTGTCCCTCGCCGTCCCATTTCTGTGTCTCGCGTTCGGCGCACCCGCCTCCGGGCAGGACGCGAAAAACATCCCGTCCGCCTGGATCGACTCACTCAAATGGCGCAGCCTCGGCCCCGCTGGCGTGGGCGGCCGCATCAGCAGCATGGCGGTGTTCGACGCCGATCCGACGACCTACTACGTCGGCTCCGCGTCAGGCGGCCTCGTCCGCACGAACAACAACGGCGTCACCTTCGATCATTGCTTCGACCGGGAAACGTCCGTGTCGATCGGCGATGTCGCCGTCGCGCCGAGCGATCGCAACATCGTCTGGGTCGGCACGGGCGAGAACAATCCGCGCAACTCCGTCTCCTTCGGCGATGGCGTCTACAAATCGACCGACGGCGGCAAGTCATGGAAAAACATGGGGCTGCGGCAATCGTTTCAGATCGGCCGCATCGCCATTCATCCCACGAACCCCGACATCATCTACGTCGGCGCTCTGGGCCGGCTCTATGGCCCCAACGAAGAACGCGGGCTCTACAAGACCAGCGACGGCGGCGCGACCTGGCGGAAAATCCTGTTCGTCGATGATCGTACGGGAGTTGTCGAGGTCAAAATGAATCCCGCCGATCCCGAGGAACTCCTCGTGGCCACCTGGGAACGGCGCCGCGACGAATTCGATAGCTGGGTCGGCAAACCAGAGCCGCCGGAAACGTTTACGCAATACGAACCCGTCGTCCGCTGGGGGCGCGGCAGCGGACTCTACAAATCGCGTGACGGCGGCAAGACCTTTCGCAAAGTGACCGAAGGACTGCCGACGAGCCCTCTCGGACGCATTGGGCTCGATTATTGCCGAAAAGATCCACGCATCGTCTTCGCCGTCGTCGATTGCGAGGAGATCGGCAAGGGCAAGGCTCCCGCGCCGCCGGGCTTCCTCGGCATCGCCGTCGAGGATGCCGAGAACGGCGTGCGCGTCACCAAGGTTTTTCCCAAGAGCCCCGCCGCCAGCGCGGGCGTTTACGTCGGCGATGTCCTTCGCGCCGTCGATGGGACAGCGACGCTCACCGCACGCACGTTCGAGCGCATCTTACGAGAGCAAAAATCGGGCCAGACCATCGCGCTCCAAATCGTCCGCGACCGCAAGGCGCTCGACGCGAAGGCCACGCTCGAACCGCCGCCGCACTTTGCCGATCCCTACGCCAACTTCCCTTATACGTCCTACCTGGGCGGCCAGGAAGAAAACGCTCAGGATCGCCAGACGCCCGAAGGCTGGAAATACGGCGGCGTGTACAAGTCGGTCGATGGCGGCGAATCGTGGCGGCGCGTCAATACGCTCAATCCTCGCCCCTATTACTTCAGCCAAATCCGCGTCGATCCCAGCAACGCCGACAACGTCTACGTCTTGGGAGCATCGCTCTTTCGCTCCAAGGACGGCGGCAAAGTCTTCACCGACGATGGGGCTCTTGCCGCCTTCGTCGATCATCACGCAATGTGGATCAATCCGCGGGACGGCCGGCACATGCTCACCGGCAGCGACGGCGGCGAGATGCGCGACCAGGTCGACT
>JBAXFO010001064.1:0-1775 GCA_037139885.1 Planctomycetota bacterium | reverse complement strand
GCTCATCGGCCGTTTGCCCGATGTCGTGGTCGCTTGCGTCGGCGGCGGCAGCAATTCGGCGGGCATGTTTTATCCGTTTGTCGGCGACACGAGCGTGAAACTCGTCGGCGTCGAGGCCGGGGGCCGAGGCGCGAAGGAAGGCGATCATGCAGCCACGCTCACCTTCGGGCAACCGGGCGTGCTCCACGGCACGTTCAGCTATGTCTTGCAAGACAATGACGGCCAAACCGCGAACGTCCACTCCATCTCGGCGGGGCTCGATTATCCCGGCGTCGGCCCCGAGCACAGCTACTGGAAAGATTCCGGCCGCGTTCAATATTTGTATGTAGGCGACGACACCGCTCTCGAAGGCTTCACGCTCGCCTGCCGCCTGGAAGGCATCATCCCCGCGCTGGAAACGGCCCACGCCGTCGTCGAAGGCATGAAGCAAGCCAGCCAGCGCGCGAAAGACGATGTCGTCGTCATCTGCTTCTCCGGCCGCGGCGACAAAGACTGCTTCGAAGTCGCCCGTCTGCAAGGCGAAGAAATTTAAACGATAACCTGTAGGGTGGGTTGAGCCGGGCGAAGCCCACCAAAAGCACGCGACAACCAGTCGATTTTGCCTCATGCGCTCGCGCGGTTTCGGTGGGCTTCGCTCCGTTCAACCCACCCTACGCCGAACATCCCACGGTGTTTTTCATGAACTCGATCGATGCTCTCTTCACCCGCCTGCGGACCGAACGCAAGAAGGCGTTCATCCCCTTCCTCACCGCGGGCGACCCCAACCTCGAAACGTCGGCCGCCCTCATCGAGGAAGCGGCGCGCCGGGGCGCCTCGCTCATCGAGATCGGTTTTCCCTACAGCGATCCGATCGCGGACGGATCGGTCATTCAAGCGTCGTACACCCGGGCGCTGGAAAAGGGCGTGAAGATCGACGGCATCTTCGACATGATCCGCGGGCTGTCGGCGAAGGAACCCTTCCGCTCCGGCCAGACGCCGCTGGCAGGCATGGTCTCGTACAGCCTCGTCTTTCATCGCGGCCCCGAAGCCTTTTTAAAGCACGCCAAGGAAGCGGGCCTGGCGGGGTTGATCGTCCCCGATTTACCGCTCGAAGAATCGGTCCCCCTCAGCGAAATCGCCCGCAAACTCGACTTCAAACTGATTCAATTGGTGACTCCGACCACGCCCCGCGACCGGGCCGAAAAAATCGCCGCCACATCGACGGGCTTCCTCTACTGCGTCAGCGTCGTCGGCATCACCGGCGCCCGCGTCGAGCTTCCCCCCGAACTGCTCGATCAACTCCACTGGCTGCGCACGAAGACAACGCTGCCTCTCTGCGTCGGCTTTGGCATCAGCAAACCGGAACACGTGCACATGCTCAAACCCGCCGCCGATGGCGTGATCGTCGGCAGCCATCTCGTACGGCGTTTGGAGAACCCGAACAAACTTGCGACCGCAGATCTGGTGCGTCAAATCGGCGACGAAATTCAGTCGTTGGCGACTGCGTTGAATGGTTGAACGTTCGTACGCGAGTCTCCGCGGGAGAGCGCATCGTCGCCGCTCACTTAAACACCGAACCGAGTCCGATGCGAACTTCCCGCGTGTCGGCGGCCCGCACGATGGCCGCGCCCGCTTTATCGAGAAGCTTGCGCTCCAGGTCCGGTTGAAATTCATGGAGAGCCCCTTCGAGAAACTCGCCGATCCATTTCGCCGCCGTGCCGCCGACGCCCGCGGTGTGCTCGACGATGAAGTCGTCGTAGGCAAGTTTCGCGTTGGTGGCTTTGAGCCGGATAACG
>JBAXFO010001063.1:0-1776 GCA_037139885.1 Planctomycetota bacterium | reverse complement strand
GATTGCCGAATTAAAGGTTTCTCTACAATGACCGAGCGGAAAGAGCCGAAGGGGGCCATATGTCCCTCCTGGCGCTTTCCGCTCGAATCGTTTTGAAAGGGACATGGCATGGCGATTGATATCAGGGTTCCCAATGTTGGGGAATCGATCACGGAAGGCAGCATCGCGCGCTGGATCAAGAAGGACGGCGACACCGTCCGCCTCGACGAACCGCTCTTCGAGTTGGAAACTGAGAAGGCGTCGACCGAAGTCCCCTCCCCTGCCGCAGGTAAGCTCTCGATCAAAACGCCTGAAGGCGCGAAGGTGACGATCGGGGCCGTCGTCGGCAGCGTCGATCCGGCGGATGTGTCCGCGAGCGCGAAGCCGGCCGCAGCCGCTCCCGCGCCCGCCGTTCCCGCCGTACCCGTTGCAACGAGCTCGGGCGTCGCCGTGGCGCCGTCCGCGAATCGTCTGGCGAAGGAAGAAGGCATCAACCCGAAGGATGTCGCCGGATCCGGCCGCCGCGGCATGGTGCTCAAGGAAGACGTGCAGAAGGCCCTCGAAAGCGAAAAATCGGTGCGGACGCCGGCACCGGCAACTCCCGGGACTGCGGTCGCGCCGCCTCCGCCGCCGCCGATGGTCGCCAAGCCGCTCGTCGCCGAAACCGGCCAACGCGAAACCCGCCAGCGCATGAGCGTCATCCGCCAGCGTATCGCCCAGCGCCTCCTCGCCAGCCAACAAACCACGGCCAGCCTGACGACGTTCAACGAAGTCGACATGTCGGCCGTCATGGACCTGCGCGGCCGCTACAAAGATCGTTTTAAGGAAAAATTTGGTATCAACCTCGGCTTCATGTCGTTTTTCGTGAAGGCGGCGATCGAGGCGCTCAAGTCGTTCCCCGTGGTCAACGCCCGGCTCGACGGCGACGACATCGTCTATCAACACTTCTACAACGTCGGCGTCGCGGTCAGTTCCGAAAAGGGGCTGATGGTCCCCGTACTGCACGACGCCGACCGCCTTAACTTCGCCCAGATCGAACAAGCGATCGGGGCTGTGGCCGTCAAGGCGCGCGACGGCAAGATCACGCCGCAAGACATGATGGGCGGCACCTTCACCATCACCAACGGCGGCATCTTCGGCTCGATGATGTCGACGCCGATCCTGAACCCGCCGCAAAGCGCCATCCTCGGCATGCATAGCATCCAAAAGCGCGCCATGGTGAAAGACGATCAGGTCGTCATTCGTCCGATGATGTATTTAGCCCTCACCTACGATCATCGTCTGATCGACGGCAAAGAAGCGGTCCTCTTCCTCGTGCGCATCAAGGATTGCATCGAGAACCCCGAACGGCTGTTGCTCGAAATTTAAAGGGACGTTGGAGCCAGAGCGATGACTCTTCTGGCGCAGCAGCGACGTGACGCGAACGAGTGGCTGGCCCGAACCCCTCTCGTCCTTGTCCTCGGAGCCCTCGCTTTGGGCTTGGCGCTCGTCGGCTGGGGCGTGGCGGGTTTGCTCTCGGGCCGGGCGAAGAGCAAATGGGGCGCTGAGTTTGAGGGCAACAAGGCTGCCGTCATCTCGATTGTGCGGCTTGTCGCGGGGGTCGGCTTGTTGGCGTTCGGCGTTTATAAGGCCGCGTTTTGAGTGCGGCCTTGGGACAGGCATTCCACGAAAGGCAACTTCATGGCGGATCGCTTCGACCTCATCGTGATCGGTTCTGGCCCCGGCGGCTATGTCGCGGCCATTCGCGCCGCCCAGCTCGGCATGAAAGTCGCCTGCGTCGAGAAGAGTAAGACTCTC
>JBAXFO010001062.1:0-1776 GCA_037139885.1 Planctomycetota bacterium | reverse complement strand
TGACGAGATGCGCGAGATAATTGTCGCGGCCGGAGACTTCGTGTTGACGAGGCGCGACGCGGCCGACGACATGCCACGTTTTGCCGCCCGGAGTCTTCGCCCGCAGAATTTGATGCAAAAATTTGATCGGCGGATCGGAGTACTTGCCGCCGAGCCGGCGATACGAGGCGAGGCGTTCGAGGACGGCGGCCACCGGGGCGGGCAGGCCGCGCGTCTGCACGACGGTGGTGAAGCCGTTTGCCGTGCCGCGGAGACCGCGTTCGGCGGAGGTGTAGATGAGTTCAAACGCCATGGGGGCACGCTCATTTCAAAACCTTGGCGTCGGGATAGAATTTGGACGCGTTCCAGGGGTAGCGGACGAGGGCATACGCCAGCGGTACGGTGACCCAGCGTGAGGCAATCTTGGCCGGGTCGATGCTCGGCTTGCTGGTCTGCGGATCGACCGTCGGCGTCATGCCCAGGGCGCTGATGGGGACATACACAACCGTTTTCGCCAAACTCTCGGCAGCGCCGACAACCTCGGGACAGGTGGAAACAAGAATCTTGCGGAGTTGCCCGGAGATCTCTTCGACGATCTGCAAAAACTTTTTCGCGTCGCCCTTGGCCGTCTCCCAAAGGTCGATCGGCACCGATTTCAGAACGGTATTCCAGACATCGGACTTGGTCAGGATGACGATGAGCGGCTTGTCGATGGCTTGATTTTGCGAAAGGTTCTTGAGTTTACGAATGCGCGACGCCGCCTCGACGAGCACGAGCTCCTGGCGATTGTAAAAGCCATTGGCGTCGGCGCCGCCGTTGACCAATTTGGCAAAGCGTGGATGCTGCAACGGGTCGAACAAAAACATCAACAAGTCGCTATGGACGAGATGCTGCGTGACCGGCGTGCTCACAGAATCTTGGCCGGCGAGGAAATGTTCGCCGGCATTGTCGTAAAGGCAGAGGATGCGGTCGGCGGGCGAACCGTTCTTCGGGCTATTGGCCTCTTTTCGCAGCGAAAACAGGAACGGCCGCGGATATTGAATGATCTGATCGCCGTCGGAAACGAAGTCGTATTGATCGCCGGCTTTCTCCGTCTTGCGGATCAAATCGTGCATGGGAACGGGTCGGCCGGTCGCCTTGGAAAAGAACATTTGATGTTCGTAATCGTTCAAGATGCGATTCGCATCGGGATCGACATCTTGAAACGTAAGGCCGCAAAGCTTGGGGAGTTGCCGACGGAGTTCCCAGGTCATGGCCGAAAGAAAGACCGACTTGCCGCACCCGGGCGTTCCCAAGATCGACACGAAATAGGTGGGAATTTCGAGCAACCCGCGGGGAACCACAAGATGGCAACGCGGGCAGGCCAGTTGATGACAAACAAACCCACGCGCATCGATGGCCCGGCCCTGAATGTCGAACCGCGACGGCAAGAAACGCAGCGGTTGATCCGGCCCCAGACGCACGTCCCCCAGAAGTTCCGCATGGGCCGCGACCCAGGCCGCGTTCTCCGGCGCAAATTCCGCCCAACAATGAGGACAGACGCAACGGGCGAGTAATTGCATGTAGGCCCCAACGTTCCAACGCGACAACCCGCCCTACCATCGATCTGAATTACAGACAAATCGACAGTCAAGTTACCTGATCTTAAAATTATCGCGGAGTTGAAAATGATTTCAAGGGGCGTTTTGGTGATGTCAGGAACTGGTCTTCACACCGGCGTGGCAACTCGCGATGTGGGGTGCGGTAATGGGCATCGCTGGAAGGTTCCGCAAGTTCTCGGCACTGTCGAACCAGCTC
>JBAXFO010001061.1:0-1782 GCA_037139885.1 Planctomycetota bacterium | reverse complement strand
TCCAGGGAATTGGCGGCGCAACTAGGGAGTTAAGACGTGCCCAACACGTCGTGGGACGCGCGAATTTGGGACGACCGCTCGACCTGGTTTCCGTCAACCGATTCGAAAAATGAAAGTGGCGAGGTCCAACGATAGAATCGGCGGACGACCTGCGCGTGACGGCTCCTTCAGCCCTGCCGGGGTGAAACGTCGAACTCTCAGGTGTCCCGAGCCGAATTCTGGTCGCATTCGTTGCCGAACTGGGGCTGTACGAATTTCGGGGCTTTTAAGTTGCGATTGCCGAATTCCTGTGAATTTAGGAGGAGCCGGGGCGCGGCGAGGGCGGCGATGGCGACGGGTATGGGCAGGTCGTTGCGGAGGCGGCGCAGCAGGTCGGGCGGGAGCATTGTGTTATCCGAGGCGTCCGCGTTCCACGCGTCAATAATCGACGAAGTCGGTTTCTTTTTGCCAGTGGGGTTGCATCAGGACGCGGTTGACGTTGTCGATGTCGATGGTTCTGCAGCGGCGCTGATCGATGTGCCGCTGGCGACGTCAATGGATCGGGCTGACGAATGCCCCAGTCAACTTGGCCGCTCTTCGGTTATCGTCGGGCCGATCTTGCGGTCATCATTTCGGGATTCGCTAAGATAGCTGACATCCACGGGAACCGCACATGACGACGCTCAACCAAATTCGCGATAAAGTCTTCAACCAAGAACGCCTCTCGTTCGACGACGGCGTCTTCCTCGAAACCGAGGTCGAGCTGGCCACGCTCGGGGAGCTTGCGAACGCCGTCCGCGAACGCAAGAACGGCTCCTACGCCTATTACAACGTCAACTGCCACTTGAACGCGACCAACGTCTGCGTCTATCGCTGCAACTTCTGTGCGTTCCGCGCCGATCTCAAAAGCCCGAAAGCCTATGTGATGTCGGACGAGCAGATTTTGCACCGCGCCGCCGAGACCGAAGCCCGCGGCGCCACAGAACTGCACATCGTCGGCGGCTTGCATCATCAGCTTCCTTATGAGTGGTATCTCAACGTCGTCCGCATCGTGCACAAGGCCCATCCCCGGCTGCATCTGAAAGCGTACACCGCCGTCGAATGGGATTGGTTCGCTCGCCTCACGGGCCGCAGCACGCGCGACATCATGGCCGAATTCAAAGAAGCCGGCGTCGGCAGCCTCCCCGGCGGCGGCGCCGAGATCTTTCATCCCGAGATCCGCGACTTCATTTGCGAGCACAAGGCCGACTCCGATTCGTGGATCAAGATCCACCGCGAAGCCCACAATCTCGGCCTGCGCTCCAACGCCACCATGCTGTACGGCCACATCGAACGGCCCGAGCACCGCATCGACCACCTCATCCGCCTGCGGACGCTGCAAGACGAAACCGGCGGCTTCCAGACGTTCATCCCGCTCGCGTTCCATCCCGACAACACCGTCCTCGCCCGCCTGAAAGATCTGAAAAAGCCGAGCGTCCTGGTGGATCTGCGCACCATGGCCGTCAGCCGCCTCATGCTCGACAATTTCGCCCACATCAAAGCCTACTGGGTCATGCTCGGCATCCCCACCGCCCAGCTTTCGCTCAGCTACGGAGCCGACGACATCGACGGCACCGTCGTCCACGAAAAGATCTATCACGACGCCGGCTCCGATGTCCCGCAAGAACTCACCGTCGCCGAACTCCGGCGTCTGATCGAGGAAGCGGGCCGCGTGCCGGTCGAGCGCGATACGCTGTACAACGAAGTCGTCCGCAAGGATGGTTCGTGGAAGCTGGGTCGGTCGATTAACCTGGAACTCGTGAA
>JBAXFO010001060.1:0-1782 GCA_037139885.1 Planctomycetota bacterium | reverse complement strand
ATTGTCTTGTAGGGTGGGTTGAGCGGAGCGAAGCCCACCAAAAGGTCGACGGCCGACTCCCACCTCATATGCCGAAACGCGTCACGCGTTAAACCTTTTGGTGGGCTTCGCCGCTGGCTCAACCCACCCTACCAAAAACACCTGAGCGAGCGGGTCTCCCCTCAACTTTCCCCCTACGCCGCGCCTGGCCGGATTCGTAGAATGCCTCTTCCGCTCAGGCGCTGCGCCTGGCGGTTTCACGTTCGATAATTCCTTGAGTGTCTTGCCATGATAACTGAAGCCGAGAAAGTCGAACCCGCGGTCGTGCCGGCAGCCGAGCCTGTCGCCCTGGCGCCCGCCCCTGCGGCGGCGCCGGCGGAGGTCAAGCCGGCTCCCGCTCCCGCAGCGCGCGGCGGCAAGCCCAAGAAGAAGCCCGGCGGCGGCGGCCCCGGCGGCATGCCCAATCGCCGCATGATCGACGATGTGCCGATGCTTCGCGACCATAGCCTCGCCCCCAAGCTCAACGACATCGACGCCGAGATTGCCGGCGAACTCGAAGCGGCCATGGGCGAGATCAACCAGACCGCCATGATTGCCGGCAACACCTCCCGCGAAGTTCGCCAAGAAACCGGCGGCTCGCGGAAGAAGGGCAAGATTCTCGCGATTCACGGGCCCGATGTTTTCATCGACGTTCCCGGCGGCCGCGGCCAGGGCGTCATGCAATTGCTGCAATTCGGCGAAGAAGTCCCCAAGGTCGGCGATGAAATCGAATTCAGCATCGCCGGCTTCGACGGCGCCAACGGCGTGCTTCTTTTGGCCCGGCAATGGGCCGCCACCCAGGCCGATTGGTCGAGCATCGCCGAAGGCATGATCGTCGAGGCCCGCGTGCTCGCCAGCAATAAGGGCGGCCTCACGGTCGACGTCAACGGCATCAAGGGATTCTTACCGATCAGCCAGATCGACCTCTATCGCGTCGAACAGACCGATCAGTTCATCAACCAGAAGTTCGACGTCATCGTCACCGAAGCCGACGTCACGGAGAAGAATCTCGTCGTCAGCCGGCGGGCGCTTCTGGAAAAGCAGCGCGAAGAGAACCGCGAAAAGCTCTGGCTGACGCTCGAACTCAACCAGATCCACGAAGGCATCGTGCGCAACGTCAAGGATTTCGGAGCCTTCATCGATATCGGCGGCATCGACGGCTTCCTGCACGTCAGCGAGATCAGCTGGCAGCGGCAGCAGAGCGCGGCCACGCTCTTGCAGCCCGGCCAAAAGGTCAAAGTCGCCATCGTCAAGCTCGACAAAGAAACCCGCAAGGTCAGCGTCAGCCTGAAGCAGCTGGAAGGCAACCCGTGGGACGATATTCAGAATCGCTTCCCCATCGGCTCCGTCATCAACGGAATCGTGACGCGCACGGCCGAGTTCGGCGCTTTTGTGGAACTGGAACCCGGCATCGAAGGCCTGGTGCACGTGTCGGAGTTGGCCGGCAAACGCGTGTGGCGCGTGGCCGATGTCGCGAAGGAAGGCCAGGAAGTGACGGTCAAGGTACTGTCGATCGATCCGGAGAATCGCCGCATTTCGCTGTCGATTCGCCAGGCGATTCCGCGCGTCGAAGTGAAACCCGAAGAGGATGAGGGCGAAGAGGAAACCGTCGAAGCGAAACCGGATCGGCCGCGAAACTTTGAGTTGCGCGGCGGCCTCGGCGGTCCTTCGCAGTTATTCGAAGCGAAAGAGTGAGCGTTTCGTCTTCCAAATGCAATTTGAACCACAGAGACACCGAGAGCACAGAGAGTTTACCGAGACAAT
>JBAXFO010001059.1:0-1783 GCA_037139885.1 Planctomycetota bacterium | reverse complement strand
CTTTCAGTTTATCAGAAGTGGGGCCGTACAGGGGCGTCGTTGCTTGCGAAACGGCGAAACGACGCAGAACGGTCCGGGCTTCATTTCGCCGGCGTCAGGCGAAGCGTCCAGGCGGATTGGCCGGCGGCGGCGCGTTGGGTGAGATTGAGCGACTGAAAGAGTTCGAGTCCGGCAGCGATGCCGTCGACGACGTTGGCCGCGGCGTCGGGAGTGTCGCGGTGCTTTTTGACGAGGTGATCGATCATCGCCTGGCGTTGAGCCTTCATGAGCCGGCTCCATTCCCGAGGGGCCATTTTCAGGAGCGGAGTTTCGGCGCTGGCGGCGGCCGGGGAGCGGTCGGCGCGGAAGTCGGCGATCGCATCGGGAGAGCTACCGACTAAAAGGTAGCCCTCTTTCAAGGCCAGGGCGGGTTGCACGCTGGAGGGGAAGATTTTGTCCTGGTCGAGAAACTTCACTTCGACGCCATCTTGCTGCAGGGTGCGTACGCGTATGGGATCGGTATTTTTGCGGTTGTAGTCGAAGATGGCAAGGCCGAGGAAAAGGTTGGCGGCCTTGAGGAGCGTCTGATCGACCGGGGCTTCTTTCGGGGCCGATTGGACAGCCAGGGCGACGAGACCTCGCGGCAAGGAAGCGCCTTCGGGGAGCGTGAGGGCGAAACCGATGTCGGGGCCGAGATTGGGCAGCATCTCGCGGTAAACGTCGAGTCCCGTGGCGGCGGCGAGGTTTTTCTGGACGAGAAGTTCAATGCCGGCGTCTTTCTCGGAAAGGGAGTCTTTCAATTTCTTGAGAGCCTTGGCGAAGTCGACGGTGAAGGCTCCGCTCAGCAGCGCATTCTCGGGGAAACGTCGCCAGAGTTCCGCCGACGGGGCAGGGGGCGTGTTCCAGGCTTTGGCGGCGGGCGTGCCGGGGCGGGCCAGCAGCGTGAGCCGCAGCTCGGGCGCGTCGTCGCCTTGCACGCTGACGAAGAGACCATCGAGCCCCTGCCAAAACGCGACGATCGATTGCAAGGCGGCGCCCTCGGGACCGGTCTTGTTCTTGGCCTGATGAACGAACTCGGCGTCGAACGTACGCGGATTGATCCACAAGGTGGCCACGGATTTCGTCAGGCGGGCCGACAGCCATTGATCGCGCCGCGCCGAGGCGGCCTTGGTATCGCGATCGAGGAGATTCTGGATCACGTCTTCGTGATTCGAAATGGCGAGCGTCGCGTCTTTGACGAAGTAGAAATGCGTCGCGTTCTGATGGACGCGGCGATAGTACGCTTGATTCTTATATTTGCGATCTTCGAGCGAGGTCAATTCGCCGAGATTGCTTTGCAGTTGATTCACCTTTTCGACGAAGTCGGCGATCGTCTCGGCCTTGCGGGTTTTGATGAGCAGCAGGCCTTTTTCGCTGCTCGGCTGCCCCTTCGCGGGGGGCTGATACGCGAGGACAACGGCATGGCCGAGAACCTCTTCGAAAAGGAACGCGAAATCGAGGTCGACGCGTTTTTTGACTTCTTGTTCGAGCCGGAGCAGATCGCCGACTTCCTTGCCGTCGAGCACGCCGCGGACGAGAGGATTTTCGCGCAGCTTCGCGAACCAGGGGGCCTTGGTCCAGCGTTCGCTTTGGCCGGCGAGGTCGTTGATGACCAGGCAGAACCCGAAGTTATCGGGCACGCGTTGCAGGAGTTCGGCCGCGGCTTCTTGAGCGTTGGCGGCGCCCGCGGAGAATCCCAGGGCGACGAACGTGGCGAGAAATATGCGTGAGATCATGGTTGACATCCGAAAGGAAAGCGGGCTGA
>JBAXFO010001058.1:0-1785 GCA_037139885.1 Planctomycetota bacterium | reverse complement strand
GACCTGGACGCGGTCGCGGCTAAGTTGCACGACGGCAGCGGGAAGAAATTGGCGGTCGACGAGCGCGAAAATCATCAAACCGGGGACCGGATCGAACGGCAAAAGTTGGACGAGTTGCACCCAACCCTGGCTGCCGTCTTCGAAGCGGATGTGGGCTTCTTGGTCGGTGAGTTTGTCGAGAACGCCGACGTGGAGCAGGTCGGGATTCCAGGGAGCCCAGACGCGCTGGCCGGGGCGTAGGCTTTGCAGGAAGACCTGGTTGGAGGCGACTTTGATCGGTTCGGCGCCGCGTCCGTCGTTCTTGTCGTTGGGGATTCGCAGGGCGGCGATGCGCGTCCATTCGTCGGGGACCCCGCTTTCGAAGCGGATGCGGACCTCGTCGCCGCCCACCTCGGCCACTTCACCGGCATAAAACAGAGCGCCCATTTTTCTCCGGCTGAACACTTTTTGGCCGGGCTTCACGGAGACTTCGCGCAGCAAATCGAGGGAGACCCAGCCCGAGTCGCCGTCGTCGAACTGGATCAAGGCCCGTTGCCGCTCGACCGACTGGATCGTGCCGGCGTAGAGGAACGCCGGCTCCCACGGGGCGAGCACGCGGCCGCCGACCTTCCAGGTTTGCAGGGTCGGCAACCCCTTCGCGATGGCGCCCTCGGCCGCGCTTCGCTCGACGCGCGGCTCGGCCGGGCTCGCGGTTCGCTCGGGAAGGGACATGTCGGGGAAGCGGTCGGAGTTGTCGGGCGCCGGCATGATGGTCTCCTCCCAGGGGATCGCCATTGGGACGCCGAAACGATCTCCGCGGTTCGCTGTCGATCGTCGGCGCTGGGCTCGCTCTCACGATGTTTTTTATCAAGGAAGAACTCGCACGGCTTGGACGCATCCGTGTCATGACTGCGGAAGCCACGGGACGGGATAGGCAATTACGGCTTCATCCACCGTGACCAAGGTCATGCCGTGCTGGAGCGTTTGTGCGATAAGGATTCGGTCGAAGGGGTCGCGGTGGAGGAGCGGCAGTTTGGCAAGATGGATCATGGCGAGTTCATCGAGCGGCAAATTCGCAATTTGGTGAGCGGCGCGTTGTCGCGGCAGATATTCGGCGGGAGCCTCTGGCAAGGGGAGTTTGCCGAGGGCGTATTTGATAACCGCCTCCCATACGGAAGCGACGCTCAAGGAAGGCTGGTTGGACGGATCCCGAATCGCCTCGCGAAATCGATCAGGAAGTCGAGAATCGGCGCTGATGTACCAGAGGAAGACTTGCGTGTCGAGCAGCAGCCTCATGATCCTTCGAACTCTTTGAGAATTTCATCGGCAAGCGGTTGGTTGAAATCTTCGGGTACGAAGAACCGGTCCGCGCACAAACCAAAGGGCCGCGGCGAAACCGTCGCGGACTCCACGGGCCGAACTTCCGCGACCGGACGATCGCCGCGCACAACGAGGATCGTTTCGCCCGCTACAACGCGGCCAACGAAACCTTGGGGATCGCGTTGAATGTCTTGTATGCTCATGGTGCTCATACCGGCATTGTAAACGGGGCAGCCGAGCCGAGCAAGACGATGACGTTGAACGGTCGCGTTCATGGCGGATTTGCTTCGAAGTATTGCAGTCATTGCCGGAGTGCCATGGCTATGTGCGTGGTCTCGTAAATTAACTGACGACGAGAACATCGACGGGTTGACGATGTCCGCAGTTCGCGTCCGGTCGGCCGAAACTGATTCCCTTTAGGTCTCTTTGAGGGGAAATCCTCACGGCTGCGTCCGTGCGTAAACATCCGCAGCATCGGCGTAGAAC
>JBAXFO010001057.1:0-1790 GCA_037139885.1 Planctomycetota bacterium | reverse complement strand
ATAATGACTTGAGTGTTAAGTTTACAACCAGGTTCTTCATTCTAAAACGATTCGCTTAGGCCTTGATCTTGATCTTGCGGGGCTTGGCCAACTGGTGCTTGGGAAGAACGAGGGTCAGAACGCCCTGATCGAGTCGGGCGTCGACGTTGTCGGCATCGATCTCGGCCGGCAGCGTGACGGTGCGGACGAAACTGCCGAACACGCGTTCTTGTCGGTGCGGCGTCGCTTCGCTGTTGGGGAGCGCCTGCCGTTCGCCTTTCAACGTGACTTGGTTGGGCGCCGTGATGGTGACCTCGATATCGGCCAGATTCAGCCCCGGCAGCTCGGCTTCGAGACGGTAGCCGTCTCCTTCTTCCCAAAGATTCAGCGGCGGAAAGGCAGCGGGCTCTTGCCGCGAATGATCGAAGCGCTCGAAGATGCGATTGACTTCGCTTTGCAGTTGATTGAACTGCCGCCAAGCGGCCGGATTCCAGGGAGCATAGCGAGTGAGCAACATGGCAAAACCTCCTTAGGATGAGTTGGGGCGTGCGGGCGCCTTGAGCGTCTGGGCCGCTGCCCAACAGAAGTTGGTGTTTGTTTTTAACGCCCCGTCCGCGAATGCGAATCGGGCGACAATGGAAAAAAGCAAGTCGCGTGCCAAATTTCCGAAGGGGACGAGCGGTCGCCTTAAGGGGCTTAGGAGACATGATTTGCGGAGAATTGGTCTTGCGGAATTCGGGGGCCGGGAATGACAGTCGACTGTCAATTTGGCGCCTCGGCGACGAATGGATATTGCAGCGACCGCGGAGCGTGGTGTTGTGGTTTGCACGCCCTCGCTCGGCGGCCGCATCGCGACGAACCCATCAGGCCTTCGCGAGTTCTTTGACCAATTCGGCGATCAGTTCGGGCTTGCGCTGCTTCATTAAATGCTCAACGCGGGCGGCGGGAACGCCGAGCTTGGCCATCACGTCGCCGGTCGTCTGCCAGATCTTTTCGAGCTTCTTTCCTTCGGCGAGATAGAGCTCCGCGACGAGTTCCGCGAGGCGTTCGTGTTTGATGTCGGAGATGTTGTCGTAGTAGCGCTTGATGATCTTCTGTTGGTTGGCAGAATAGTTGCGGGGTTGTTGATTGCCGGCCATGAGAGTCCTTTCAGGAAAAACCGTTATGCGAGCCGTCGTTCAGCGCGTCGCTCGGGCCAGCGTGGCCATCGAGGGGCAAATCGTCGGCCAAATCAGCCGGGGCTTGCTGGTGTTGCTGGGCGTCGCTCATGATGATAGCGCCGAGCGAGCGACCTGGCTGGCCGAAAAAATCGCCGGCTTGCGAATCTTCCAGGACGACGACGGCAAAATGAACCGCGACGTCACCGAAGCGGGCGGAGCCATGCTGATCGTCAGCCAGTTCACGCTCTACGGCGATTGCCGTAAGGGACGCCGGCCCAGCTTCGTCGACGCGGCGCCGCCCGCACTTGCGATCCCGCTCTATGAAGCGTTCATTCACGCCGTGACGGCTCAAGGAATCGCCGTCGCCACGGGTCGGTTTGGCGCGGACATGAAAGTCGAGCTCCTCAACGACGGCCCCGTGACGCTCATCATCGACGCGAAGTAAAACGCTCACTCCAGGTACAGGGGCCCATCGACACGCAGCGTGGGCCCGACGCGGCCGGCGAGATCTTCCGGCTCCAGCGCGGCAAGCGGACTGATTTCGATCGGCACTGCGACATGGCCGTCTTCCGTGCGCGGGATGGAGACGCCATGCGCTTCCAGCCAGCGGCCCGCGAGATCGATCATCGCTTGCCGAGCCGTCGCGGGAGA
>JBAXFO010001056.1:0-1792 GCA_037139885.1 Planctomycetota bacterium | reverse complement strand
CAAGGTCTGGCCTGCGGCTCACCCCGTTTGATGGCGTTGAGGATTTGAGTGACTTCTTCGTTCATGTTCTGAACGCTCAATGGAGTTGGCTGTGGAACGCGCGGCTGACGCAGCCATTGTTGGCTTGCGCGACTGTCGCCGCGAAATCGGCAAGGTAGCCGCGTGCGTGTTTGATCGTGGGAGCCTGCCACGCTTGGCGACGTCGGCCGAGTTCTTCGTCGCTGACATGCAGCGTGATCGTTCCGGGCATCAGGTCAAAGCTGATCTCATCGCCGTCATGGACCAGGGCGATCGGGCCGCCGAGGGCCGCCTCGGGGGCGCAGTGAACTCCAATCGCTCCGTGCGAGATGCCCGAGACACGCGTGTCGGAGATCAGCGCGACCTTGCCGTTGAGTTCGGGAACGGAGAGTGCCGACGCAGCCAAGACGACCTCGGGCATCCCGGCGGCGACGGGGCCTTGATACCGCAGCACGATGACGTTGCCAGGGCGAATGCGGCGTTGTTCGACCGCGTCGGAGACATCGCGTCCGCTCTGAAAGCAGATCGCCGGGCCACGGAAGCGAGGTTCACTGAGGCTCGACACCTTGAAGACGATGCCGTCGGGAGCGAGATTGCCGAAACAGACCTGCATGTCGGCGAAGGCCTTGAACGGCGCATCGATCGGCGCGAGCAGGTCTTGTCCGACGGGCGCGTCGCTCGCTCCGCCCACGTCCTCGGCAATCGAGCGGCCGGTCACGGTGAGACAACTGCCGTCGATCACGCCGGCTCGCATGAGATGCTTCAGCAGCACCGACGTTCCGCCGAGCTTGTGCAGATCCACCATCGTCTTCGTCCCGCGCGGGGCGAAGCTGCACAGCACCGGTGTCTTCTTGAGAAGGCTCTGTAAATCTTTGAGTGTGAAATCGACTTGAGCCTCCCTCGCCAAAGCCAGCAGGTGCAACACCGCGTTCGTCGAACCTCCGGCCGCCGCGATTGTGGCGGCGGCGTTCTCGAAGGCACGCCGCGTCAGAATGTCTCGCGCGCGGATGTTCTGTTCGAGTAAGCCGCGAATCAGCGGGCCCGCGTTCAGGCAGTCGGCTTGTTTGGCAGGATCGATCGCGGGGATCGAACTGCTCTGAGGCGGCATCAGACCGATCGCCTCCATCGCGAGGCCCCACGTGTTGAACGACGCCGCGATGCCGCAGCCCCCCGGTCCCGGACAGGCCACACGCCGAATCTCGTCGGCCTCCGACTGCGGGATCGCGCCGACCGAGGCCGCCGCCTGCGAGTCGTACACGTCCAAAATCGTCACGTCCTTGCCTCGGTAACAACCTGGCTGAATGCTGCCACCACTGAGGATCAGGCCGGGATAGTTCATTCGCGCCAACGCCATCGCGAAACCGGGGCCGTTCTTGTCGCAATGGTGCAACCCGACCATCGCGTCGTAGCAGTGAGCCGACACGACGCACTCGGCCGAATTCGCGATCAGGTTTCGCGAAACGAGACTCGCCCCGCCGCCTTCCAGACCTTGTGTCAAGTTGTCACTCACGGCAGGTGTTCCGAACGGAAAGCCAAGCATCCCGGCCGCACGACAGCCTTCCGCCACTTTGCTGCCCAACTCGTAAGCGTGTTGGTTGCACAGGTTCCCTTCGAGCAGCGGAATGCCGATTCCCACTTGCGGCTTGTCGAAGTCGGCCTCGGTCATTCCGAGGCCGTGGAAGAACGCCGTCACTCCCCGCTGCCATCCATGTGTGAGTTGTCGGCTATTCCAATTCAGAACGGTCATGTGAGTCGATTCCTGTGGTTGTCCGTG
>JBAXFO010001055.1:0-1795 GCA_037139885.1 Planctomycetota bacterium | reverse complement strand
CGCGGGGATTCCGATAAAGTTATGTGTAAATGACAGCCGGCTCAACCCACCCTACACGATAATCCTCACTTCCACCGTGTCGCTTCCGGATCATCCACATCGAAACCGACGGCGTCGAGTCGCCCCCAGAGGTCGTCGGGGATTTTTACCGCAGCGAGGTCGAGCGTTTGCTGGATGCGTTCGGGTTTGCTGACGCCGACGATCGTTGACGTAAAGCGCGGGTCGCGCAAGGAAAATTGCAGCGCGGCGGCGGCGAGGGGCACGTTCGCGGCTTTGCAGAGTGCGTCCAACTTGATCACTCGCTCCATGACGACTGACGAAGCTTCTTGGTAAGCGAAGCGCGGATAAGCGGTTGGGCCTTTCGCGAGGACGCCGCTGCCGTAAGGGGCGGCGTTGAAGACGGCCATTCCCATGCCGTGGGCCAATGTTAGAAGTTCATCGGCGGAGCGATTGATCAGGCAGTAACGGTTGTGCGTGATGAGGGCGTCGAACGCTCCCGTCTTCACATAGCGAATCTCCATATCGACCGGGCCCCCCGCCATGCCGATGGCGCCGATCACTTTCTCATCGCGAAACTTTTGCAAGACTTCGAGCGGCCCCCCCTTGCTCATCACATTTTCGAACGTCGTCCATTCGGGATCGTGCAGGTGCATGATCGGCAACGAATCGACGCCCAACAATCGCAGACTGCGTTCGACGGAGCGTTTGATTTGGTCGCCGCTGAAATCGCCCGACTTCATGTCGCGGTCGGCTTTCGAGGCGATGACGAAGCCGGGGGGCACGCCGCCGAGCTCCTTGAGGACGAGGCCGATGCGGCGTTCGCTCTCGCCATCGCCGTAGGAGGCGGCGGTGTCGAGAAAGTTGATGGACGATTGGAAAAACGCACGCAGCGTGGCGAAAGCCTGAGGTTCGCTGACTTCGTAGGCGAACGATTCCGGCATGCTGCCGAGCGGGGCGGCCCCGACGCATAAGGGCGTGATTGAATAGGGCGTTTTGCCGCAGGGGCGTTTGGCGAGCGAGATGGACATGATGTTTTCCTGATGGTGTGTGTTGATCCAGGCCGACCGCATGGCGGTTGATGACCCCTTCGTCGGCTTGGGAGGCATTTCGAAATTCAACTTGGCAAGAAACGCAAGCGAGGCAGATTGCGTTCCCGTCGCCATGGCGCCTTGTACGGTCTGTGCCGATTCTTCTCCAGCCTTCCCTTATCACTTATTCCGAGTTTACCAGGCAGTTTCAAGCCTTTACCCAAGATTCCGTTGAGCGAATTTCAGAAGTCCAGCCAAGCCAGACGATGAAGACTCTCAGATGCGGTCAGCGCCTCGATGGAATCGAGGAGCCAAAGATTCGATGGAAGGGATGCCCTCACCAAGATTTTCGCTCCGCCACGGCATTGTGCGGCGGACGTTCCCTTCCAACGAGGATTTGTCATGCTCTCCACGTCTCGGACGAACCGCGGCCCCCGTGCGGGTCGACGCGTGTGGATGTCGCTGGTGGCTTGCCTGTGCAGCGCTGGCTCGGTGAGCGCCCAGAACGGCGTGCCGCCCGCGAATCTGCCGCCGGTGCAATCGGTCCCGGCGACCATTCAAGCCAGCACGCTGGAAGAATCGATCGCTCTGGCGATGAGTCGGCAGCCGGCGCTGGCGGCCGCGCGAGCGACTTATGACGCTGCGGTTTCGGCCAAACGCGGGCTCGACAGCTTGAAGTTCGGCGCCATCCTCGCGCCCGACCTGCCGACGCGGAAACGCCAGGCGTGCCTCGGCATCTCGATCGCGGCTTCGGGCCTGCAGCAGGC
>JBAXFO010001054.1:0-1798 GCA_037139885.1 Planctomycetota bacterium | reverse complement strand
GACGTACCTGGTCGATCCCATCGGCCGGCGAGCAGGCCCGCGGCCTTCCGTTGGCGTTGTGCCTTTTGGCTTGTTCATCGCAAGTCCTCCGTGGTGTCAAGCTGTTGGGAATGAAAAGCTTCGGCCGCCTGGATGCCGAGATCGGTCAACTTGATGTTCGTCAACCGGCCTCCGCAACGGCTATAGGTCGCGATGATGCCTTGCGAGGCGAGCATGCGGAGTGCGCGGAGGAATCGAACCCGCTGGGCCTCGTCGATCTTGCCGAACCAGGCGCCGGCAGCGTAGGGCGGTCCGTGTGCCTGCCCCTCTTCCCATGGGTCAAGATCCCACGTTCGCCAAGATGGCGGCGCTGGCGTCGCGGCTAGGGCTTTCATGCGTTTGTGGCATTCGAGAATGAGTTGATCACGTTCGTTCATGTCTTTCCTCGTCTGTAGGGTGTCTGTCTTGGGCGAATGCGTGTGGCCATGCAGCGCTCATCGCAGTGGTGTCCCGTCCGTGCAAAGTCTCGAAAGTACCTTGAACACATGATCACCTATCGAGAATCGTTCCAGGATCGTCTAGGACGCGTCGGGATTGCTTGTCGTGGCATTTGTCGCCTTATCAACCTTCGACGCGTCATGCAAAGGGCGGCTCGTCGCGTTCCACGTCCAAACCGGGCGCGGGTGGGGGATGTTCGCCGGGAATGTCTGGGAGCAATTGCACGAGCCTGAACCCGTGACATCGCAGCGCTGATTTCAACAACATCGCCATGCGGCGTGATGCGTGGTTGCCAAATCCCGGCACGCTCCTGAAGTGGCAAACCCAATCGCCCGGCTTGATGTCGCTCTTGCTGTTCATGGTCAACGTGTCTCCTTCCAACATTCCCAACGTAACGTGTCACGCTCGTGTTCCCCCCTTACGGGGGGGACAACACGTTCACGTTGCAACGTGACCGCAACACGTTGGAAATCACGTTAGTCACGTTGGCTTTCTGTTGCGGTGATGACGTAGATTTCCAACTCCCCGAACTGCCCTTTTTTGGGTGGCAAAGTCTTCCTTCGCACAATGTCTTCCCGCTGCAAACGAAAGAGCGCCTTCTCCGTCCGGTCTGGTGACAGATCCGCGGCGAGGCGAACTTGCCTCAAGGTCGTTTGCGTGTCGGCCGCCACAAGCCCGCGGATGGCCTCTAGTGCCTTCGCTTCGTCGGCGCGGTCTTGTTGGAACTGACTGTCGCGCCGTAGGCGTGCACGTTCGCTCTTGGCGGATGATTGTTCCGCGACGCAATCGATGGCCCGAAACTCTCCGGCGGCGATGTCGAGTTCTACGGTGAGTTTCCCCGGCTGCGACCATCGCCCCAACGTCGTCAACACTCGTTGCGAATTCTCGATGTCGTTCGCATCGGCTCGGCGAAGTTCGATGATGGTGTCGACGAACGCCATGAGGGCCCCAGAGCCGCGGGTGCCGGTGCCTTCGAGCCCATCGCCCTTTTTGAGATGACCGACGAGCAGCACGGCCGCCAGGGCCTTCAAGGCGCGGAGCGGCAAGAGGGCGTTACGTTGCTCGCCAGCGTCGTTTTCGTTTTCAACCGACCACATCGAAAAAAGAGTGTCGAGGATCACGAGGTCGTAGCCGTTCTTCCCGGTCAATTCGACAAGCCGGTCGACGAAGATCCGCCATTCGGCGAGCGTCGGCGTTCCGAAGAATGGATTGATGAGCACGTCGATTTGGTCGTCCAGGCCCAACGTGTCGCGACGGTCGCACCAAAGGTCTGAATCCTCCTCGGTGACGATCAAAATGCGGCTGCGAATGCATGGTGAGC
>JBAXFO010001053.1:0-1800 GCA_037139885.1 Planctomycetota bacterium | reverse complement strand
TCATGATGGCTTTGCGCGGCGTGACCTCACTCTCAGAGCGCCGTCTGCGGATCGGCGTCGCGAGCAAGACCAAGGCGGCCGCGCCGCCGGCCAAACCCGCCAAAACCCGCAAACCGGTGACCGCATGAAACGGATTGCGCTCGCTCTGGCCGGCGCCGCAATGGCTGTCCTGTTGGGCGCGGCGTCAGACGATCCGGCAGAGCACCTGAAGAGCCCCAAACAGGAAGCTCGCGCCGAAGCCCTGTTCGACCAAATCCGCTGCATGGTGTGCCAGACCGAGAGCATCGCCGCTTCCGAAGCCGATCTCGCCCATGATATGCGAACGCTCGTTCGCCAGCAGGTGGGGGCGGGAAAGTCCGACAAGGACGTTCTGGATTACATGTACGCGCGCTATGGGCCGGCGATCCTGCTGCGCCCCCGGCTGACGCCCGGAACGGCGTTGCTGTGGGGTGGTCCCTTCGCCGTGATCCTTGCCGGTTTGACAGTACTATTTATTCGGCGGCGCAAGGGTGCGGCTCCCCTTGAGCCGGCGCTCAGCAAGGCCGAAATCGCCGCACTCAAGGCATTGGAAACAAACGCGAAAGAAGATGTGGCATCCTGACACCATTGCGCCCAACTTCGGCCTCACCAAGCGCCAGACTTGCCTCTAAAGCCGTGTCATCCGCATGGTGTGCGCGCAAGCCCTTGGCGACGTCGCATATTCTGCCCTATTAGTTGAAACAACGTCCCCGCCTCCATGGCTAGGGTTATGGTTTTGAAGGAAAAAATGGCTACCAAAAGGAACGGCTCGCCAACCAGGACGGGCATTATCGTGGGGGTGGTCGCCGCCAGCTGCGTGGCAGCGGCGGCATTTGCCGGATCCGAGGGGGTTATTCAGATCCCGGGCATTGGTCCGCGCGCCGAACTGAACCGCGCCTCGACCGCGCCGATCTTCCAGCCGCCTCCCGGTGCGCCGCTATCGTTCGCCGACATTTTCGAGCGCGTCTCCCCGGCCGTTGTGTCTATCGTCGTCAAGGCCGACGTCCCGGTTACCCGACAGCAGATTCCGAACATTCCGGGCCTTCCGCCGGGCTTCCAGCTCTTCCCGGGTCAGCCGGATGACAGCGGTCCCGATACCCGCGAGGCCCAGGCCGAAGGCTCGGGCTTCTTCATCTCGGCCGACGGTTATATCGTCACCAATAACCACGTGGTGGCCAACTCCAAGGAAATCACGGTCACCATGACCGACAAGCATGAGCTCAAGGCCACGGTGGTCGGTCGCGACCAGTCCACGGACCTGGCGGTCATCAAGGTCGAGAAGGTCGGCGGGCGCAACTTCCCGTTCGTGAACTTCGAAAACTCGGCCGTGCCCCGGGTGGGCGACTGGGTTATCTCAATCGGCAACCCGTTCGGCCTCGGCGGCACGGCCACCGCCGGCATTGTCTCGGCTTACAACCGCAACCTGCCGAACGACGACGAGCCGGCTTCGCGCTTCGTCGACTATCTGCAGATTGATAGCGCCATCAACCGCGGCAATTCCGGCGGTCCTACTTTCGACGTCTATGGTCGCGTGATCGGCGTCAATTCAGCGATCTACTCCCCGGGACAAAGCGGCGGTTCGGTCGGCATCGGTTTCGCCATTCCGGCCAGTGTCGCTGAAAATGTCGCCAAGCAGCTGATCGAACGCGGCAGCATCACGCGCGGCTATCTCGGCGCGGGCGTTCGCCCCTATGACAAGGATCTGGCCGAATCCATCGGCCGTGACTTCCCGGAAGGGGCCGGCGGCGCCTTCGTTTCCGAAATTGTTGAAAACGGTCCGGC
>JBAXFO010001052.1:0-1800 GCA_037139885.1 Planctomycetota bacterium | reverse complement strand
GCGGTACGCAGCCCGGCAATCAGTTCGGCGGCACCACCGGCTCCTTCAACGGCGGCACCTTCACCGGCGGCTTCAACGGCTCGCTCGGCTCCCTCGGCGGCACGGCCGGCATGCAAGAACTCATCAAGCTCGTGACCATCGTCGTCGATCCGGGGCACTGGTACTACGTCCAACAGCAGAGCTTCCTCCAACAAGGTTTCAACAACCAGAACCCGCTCAACCAGGGCGGAGCGGCTGGCTTCGGTGGGGCTCTTGGCGGCGGGGCTCTCGGCGGCGCCCTGGGCGGCGCTGGCGGCGGCGCTCCGGCTGCCGGCGGTCCCCCGACGCCCGCAGGCGAAGGCGGCCCGGCCGACTTGCTCGACCCGAAGACGAATACCATTTATCCCTATATCCCAACCCTGGCCCTCATCGTGCGGGCGCAGTCGCGGACCTACAACTCGATCACCGGCGGCATCATTGGCCGCAAGGCGGGGGGCGCCGCTCCCATGGTCATGAAGAACGAAGATCGCGGTTTGGTCCCCTTCCAGCAAATTGAAAAGAAGGTTCAGGTCGCGGGGGGCGCCAATGATCCGAAGAACAAGAACAACCCCATCGCGATCCTCGCCGCCAACGACCCCGCCTTCAAGGGCAAGGCCGGCAAGGCCCTGCCGCTCAACATCGATCCGAAGGTTTGGGATGGCGTTCTCGCCGAGGGGAATGTGCCCCCCGCGATGATCATCGCCACCGCGGAAACCTTGTTCGAACAGCCCGACAAGAAGCATGTGGCCGAGTTCTTGAAGGCGAACCTGCGTCGCGGCATCGTGGTCCGTCCGTGGGTCTTCGAAGCCCTCGCCATCGCTCTCGAATCGAGCGGCGGCGATCCCGAAGAAGTGCGTCGCGCCCGCTTGTCGGCCGTGGCCCTCGACCCGAAGGACGCGGAAGGTTTCCTCGAAGCCGCCCGCACCATGGCTCAGAACGGCCAACACGATCGCGCCCTGGCGTTCTGCCGTCAAGCGGCTCTCATCGAACCGAACCTGGTTTATTCGTACGATCAAGCTCTCGCCTCGGCGGAAGAGCTCAAAGACGCCCGCGCCATGGAATGGGCCGCCTCGCAGCTCGTCAGCCAGGATTGGCCCGTCGATAACCAGATCCTGCATCTGAAGGCTCAGAGCCGAATCCATTCGCTGGCTCAATCGTTCGACCGCTCGTCCCGCAAGCCCGAAGCCGACAAGCTTCGCGCCGCCTTGCAGATTTTGAAAGAACGCGATCTCGTCATCCACCTGACCTGGGAAACCAGCCAGGAGTCGGCGGATCTCGAACTCTCCGTCAAGGAACCGGTCGGAACCACCTGCGCCTTTAACCAGAAGCAGTCCGCCGGCGGCGGCGTCCTCCTGACTAGCGACAGCAAGACGCCGAACAAGATCACGTACATCGCCGCTCAGGGTTTCCCCGGCTCGTATGAGATCAACGTTCGCAAGCTTTGGGGCCGGCCTCTCTTTGGCCAGGCTCGCCTCGAAATCATCAGCAACCTCGGCACGCCGAAGGAAGCGCGTCGGCTTGAAATCATCAAGCTCGATCAGGCGGGCGCCGTTCGCTTCGACCTGGCGGATGGCCGTCGCGAGACGCTCGCCGTCATCTCCCCGGCCAACCTCAAGAAGCCGGCGGCCAAGACCGAAGAAGTCGCTCGCGGCGGTTACGAACAGCTTCGCCGGCTGACGTTCCCCGAAACCACCGGCGGCGGCATCCGCGCCGTCGGTACGACTCCTTCGCCCGTTCGCGGCTTGGAAGTTCCCGCTCGCACCGCGCCGAACGCCAACGGCC
>JBAXFO010001051.1:0-1801 GCA_037139885.1 Planctomycetota bacterium | reverse complement strand
TGCCACGGCGAGAAGAAACCGAAGGGGGAAGTGTCGCTTCACGTCTTCAAGGACGAAGCATCGATCCTCAAGTCGAGAAAAACGTGGGTGCGCGTCCTCGATCAAATCCATTCGGGTGAAATGCCTCCCCAGGGACGGCCGAAGCCGGCGTTCGACGAAGCGGAGCGATTCGCCAAGGCGGTGCATGGCGTTTTCGAACGATTCGACCGCACGGCCAAGCGCGACCCCGGCGAGGTGACGATTCGGCGACTCAACCGGGTCGAGTATGCCAACACCGTCCGCGATCTCGTTGGCGTCACGATTCCCTTGGGTGATGATTTTCCCAGCGACAACGTCGGCTATGGGTTCGACAACATCGGCGACATATTGTCCCTTTCGCCGTTGCAATTCGAACGCTATCTGGCGTCGGCCGAGGCGATCGTGAATGCCGCGATCGTCACCGGCGAGCGGCCGAAGCCGCCGCATCAGGGCGCGGTGGGCAGCCAGGGATTCACTGGGACATCGTACGGCCCGCGTTACGACGATCGTGGACGGGTGGCCCGTGATCCGCAGGGAAAAATGATTCCGGAGAAGGAGAGGCTGCCGGCCTTGCCGGAGTCGAGTCGAATCGTCTACGACAAGGGGCCGATCCAAAAGCGCCTCATCGACTTGGTCGCAAGCGGCGAATACAAGATCTCCGCGAATTTGCAGGGGTACAAGGTCGGCGATGAACCGTCACGATTCGCGATCCTCGTCAACGGCAAGGAAGTGATGCGGGGAGTCTGCAGCGACAAGGCGGACGATTACGTCGCGACCGTTCGCCTGAAGCACGGGGAGTTTGTCGTGGGCGTATCGCTGCTCAACGAGTTGGCCGATCCGACCGACGCGACGAAGAAACGCGGCATTATTCTGAATAGGATCGGCATCGTCGGCCCGACGAGCCTGGAGTCGCAGGAGATGCTGCTCGCGGGGTCGGAAAAGCTTGAGGGGGACGCCAAATCGCGGTTCGTCCTCGAACGATTCGCGTCGCGGGCTTATCGGCGACCGGCCACGAAGGAAGAAGTCGATCGTTTGATCGCACTGATGAAGCAGGCGGAACGGATCCCATGGTACAAGCTTACCGAAACAAGTGTGAAGAAACTCCAGGCGGCTAAGGTTGAGGCGAATTGGACCAAAAAACTGGAGCCTTTGCTCTCTGCGGAGTTTCGCGACGACGAATATTTCGAGAACTCAGTCCGGGCGCTTTTGATCGTCAATGGCAAGCCGGACTACACGCATCTGAAGGCCGTACTCGCCGCCGCGGAGCAAGCCCCGCCGTCGTGGGAGGCACGGATCGCCCTGGCCATGCGCGCTGTTCTCGCTTCGCCCAAGTTCCTCTACCGGGCCGAACTCGATTCGCGGCCTACGGAAAAGGACGCCCATCCGATCGACGATTACCAACTCGCGTCGCGATTGTCGTATTTCCTGTGGAGCACGATGCCCGATCAGGAGCTCTTCGATCTGGCTGCGAAGAAGCAGCTCCATCAGAACCTGCCCGCACAGGTCAAGCGGATGCTGGCGGACCCTCGCTCGAAAGCGTTGTTCGACAATTTCGCCACCCAATGGCTCCATCTACGAAAGCTGCGCGACTTCGCCCCCGATCCCAAGCTGTTCCCTGAATTCACGCCGGCGCTGCGCGACGACATGCTGAAGGAGACGGAACTCTTCTTCATGGCAGTCGTGCGCGACGATCGCAGCATCCTCGACCTGATCGACGGCAAGTTCACTTATCTCAATCAGCGGTTGGCCAAGCTCTACGACATCGGCGACACGAACGGGAATT
>JBAXFO010001050.1:0-1801 GCA_037139885.1 Planctomycetota bacterium | reverse complement strand
GGATGCTGCCGTCGTTGGCGATCAAGGCATGGCGTGCGTCTTCGAAAGCGATGTGCACGGGCAACCGCTTGAAGAGGTCGCCGTTCTGACGAAAGACATAAGCGTTCGGGCCGTCGCGCGTCACGGCCGCCACGGGCAACACGAACACATCTTTGAATTCTTCGACCGGCACGCCAAGCTGCACGCGCTGGCCGGGGCGGAAACGCCAGATGCGATAGGTTTTCCCCTCGCGGCTGTACTCGCGATGCTGATTCGGCAGTTGCACGTAGAAGGGCAAGGTTTGGCTGGTCGGATCGACCGTGTTCGAAAGATACAAAATCGTCAGCGGCTTCTCGAGCGCGGGCCAATTGCCTTCCGCTTCCTCGGGGAACACCGCCGTCAACGGCTGACCCGCGGCCCCGAGCGCGGCCGCCTTCTCCAGCAGCGGCGTATCTTCGCGGAAGCCGTGGCCTTCGATGTAAAGATTCTGATGGTTCGACAACAGGCCGAGCAACTGTCCCGATTGCACCTGATCGCCCGGCACGACCTTCAATTCCTGAAGCTCCAGCAGCGGTTGCACCTTCGCGTCCTTATCGACGGGAGCGTACACGGTCAGTTCGCGAATGAAGTTCCCCGCTTCGACGCGATCGATCTGCTCAGGTAAAAGTCCCTTGAGCGCGAGATCGGCCCGATACGCCCGACGCGTCGCCGCCAGTCGGCTGAGTTGATTCTGCACGTCGACGATCTGCCATTGCGGGACGGTATCGCGAACCGCTTCGAGCCGTTTCTTTTGCTCCTGCGAAATGACGCTTTCGAGAACCGCTTTGTAGAGTTCGAGCTGGCTTTGCTGCATCGCCTCGCTAGTGAGCCGTAACGTGAGCAGGGCGCCGCCGGGTTGCACGGTATCGCCCGGAAGCAGCGCGATCGATTGGACGACGCCGCTGGCGGGAGCCGTGAAGCTTTGATCGCCGCGCCCGCGCCGCTCGACGACTTCGGCCGGCATCGGCAACGTGCGCCAATACGACTGCGTCTGCACCGGCTTGACGACCAGTTTCAGATTCGCTTGAGCCTGGGCGTCGAGCTTGACGCTCTCGCTGGGGCCATGATCGTGCGGCGCGGCCGCCGCCTCTTCGGGCTCGGCGCTGAGCAGCGGCAACCACTGCGAACGCGTGACGAAACCGGCCGCCGCAAGGACAGCCACAAGCGCCAGAGCAAGGACGATACGCATGGAATCAACCCCTAAAAGATTGCGATCAGGCGACACGAGCACCGATCGGCTCGTCGAAAAACGTCAGCAATGGGCGGAATTTTGCGCGAACGCCGAATCTCGGCGCGCAGAATCAGACCTGAAAGGTGAGATCGAGGTGAAACCAGGAAGGGGAGGCCATCATCGGAACAGAACCACGTTCAAGATTCCCGCTCCGCTCCACGACGACATGAGGCGCCAACTCGACCTCCAGCGCACAAACGCCGAGGTCAAGCGAGTCGAGCGGAACGAAGCCGCGAATCGTGTAATCGATGCTATGGCAGGGACAATTGGGATCGTGATCGTCGTGTTCGTCCGATTCGCTCGGCGCCGATTCGTCATGTTCGGTCGCGCATTCGCCATGGCTCAGCTGGCACGGGCAGAACCCCGTTGGAACCAGAAGCGGCACAGCGATCAGAAGAATAAGAAGCGCTCGAACCATGACGTGACTTTAACCGTAGGCGGAATGAATGTCAATGGTCCGCCAGGACACGCGGAATGCGGCACCGCGGATTCGCGCCAAAAAACAGAAGAGCCCGGCGAACGCCGCCGGGCTTCTTCTGCTATGGGGAAGAG
>JBAXFO010001049.1:0-1803 GCA_037139885.1 Planctomycetota bacterium | reverse complement strand
TGAAGGACATTCCGCAGGCCGACATCGAAATGCTCCTGCCCGGCGCCCGCATCGTTATGCCGGGCCTCCATCGCTTTAAGTTGGGCAGTTCGATCTTGAGCGGGTTGGCTGTTCTCGCGTTCAATATTGTCACTAAACTCAGCGCCTCACTCGTTTACGGCCTGCCGTTCGCTCTCGCCGGCTACGGTTGGCGACAATACGCGGGCTTTCAAACGGCCCGCTATCAGTGCAACTTGCGACTCACCGAAAGCCTCTACTTCCAAACCCTGGCCAACAACGTCGGCGTGCTGCACTGCGTCCTTGATGAAGCCCAAGAGCAAGACGCCCGCGAGGCTTCGCTGGCTTACTTCTTTCTCTGGCATCACGCCGGCGCGACGGGCATGACCATGGAAGAACTCGACGGCGCGATCGAGCGTTATCTACAGATCAAGACCGGCCAGGCGATCGATTTCGAGGCCGACGACGCCCTCGCCAAACTCGAACGCATGCAACTCGTCACGCGTCAGGGGAACCGTTTTGTCGCTCTGCCGATCGACGCCGCTCTGGAGACCCTGGACCGCGCCTGGGACAGTCAATTTACCTATCACAGCGCCGAAGCCGCGGCGTGACCTTGAGGATTGAGCGATGGCGTCCGATCTCGATTCGCCGGGGCAACGTCTGCGTCGCGCCTGGGCGGCCCACCCCATCGCGGTGCCGGGCGTGTTCAACGCCCTCGTCGCCCGCATGGCGGAACGGCTCGGTTTCCAGGCCGTGTATCTTTCGGGAGCGGCGCTGTCGGCGGGTTACGGTTTGCCCGATGTCGGCTTGGTCACACTCACCGAATTCGTGAACGAAGCTCGCCTCATCACACAGGCGACTTCGCTGCCGCTGCTCTGCGACGCCGACACCGGCTTCGGCGAAGCTCTCAACGTCGAACGCACCGTTCGCCTTTTTGAAGCCGCGGGCGTCGCGGGGATTCACCTCGAAGATCAGGAACTGCCGAAACGCTGCGGGCATCTCTCGGGAAAAAGTCTGGTCGAAGCGGAGGAGATGGTCGCGAAGATTCGAGCCGCCGTCGCCGCGCGCCGCGATCCCAGCTTCGTCATCATCGCCCGCACGGACGCACGGGGCGTGACCGGTTTCGAGGATGCCGTGCGCCGGGCCAATCTTTACCTCGCCGCCGGGGCCGATGCGATTTTTCCCGAGGCGATGGAAACGCCCGATGAGTTCCGCGCGTTCGCCGCCGCGGTTTCGGCTCCGCTGCTCGCGAACAACACCGAGTTCGGTAAAAGTCCCAATCTCGATGTGGGCCAGTTCGCGGAACTGGGTTACCGCATGGCGCTCTTTCCTGTCACCGCGTTTCGCTCGGCGCTCAAAGCCGCGGAAGAGACGTTGACAGCCATCCAAAAGGTCGGGCATCAACGCGACCGCTTGCCGTCCATGTTGACTCGCGCCGAGCTTTACGATCTGCTGGGCTACAAGGGCTACGAAGAGCGTGACCGCAGCTATTTCGGCGGTCGCGAGTAAGAGTTGACGGCGGCTTGCACATCCCTTTCCTTGCTCGTTCCCTGCGAACGCGATCACGAACGATTCCAAAAAAAAACGTCGAGAATTTCGTTGACGTTGGGCGTAGGCCGGTTTACATTGACCTGGCGAGTATTGATACTGAGTCTCAGTACCTCGCACTTGCGAGGTTGCTCCGCCGCCGCAGAGGGGATCCTTTCCCCTCATCCGTTCGCAACGCGCCTCTCCTCACTCGGTCCTCGTACCCAAGGAGAGTCTCATGCGCCAGCATCCTGGCCGAACTGCGTTCACGCTCATCGA
>JBAXFO010001048.1:0-1804 GCA_037139885.1 Planctomycetota bacterium | reverse complement strand
CGCGTATCGAGCGTGACCGGGGTCGACGTCAACTCGCCGAGCGGAATGGCGGCTTCGACCGTCCAGCCCGATTCGGTTTGCTGTGTGGCCACATACCATTTCGGATTCCAAGTCGCATCGCCCCAACAATCCTCGCGGACACAGCCGCGTTGATCGACTTCCAGGCGGAAGTACGTCGCATAATCGCGATCGAGATCGAGCAGCAGGCTGACGCGGTCGTGGGCGTCGAGTTGGGCGTCGCGCTGGCGCACCTTGACCGGCGAGACCATCCGTCCCGCCGGATGCTGGCAGCGAACGGCGACGTAAAGAAACTCGGCGTCGTAAGCCAGCCAGGCCTGGGTCGCGTGGTCGGCTTGCGAGGCTCCCGAGGCATCGGCGAGGGTCAGCGGAAGCTGCGTCGTCCAGCAGGCGTCGTCGAGCTTGCCGTCGAGCGTGGGGCGAACTTCGGTGAGCCGGCAACCCGCCACACGCCGCGGTTTCGGGCCGCTGCCGGAAACCCATAACTCGCCCGCCGCCGCCTCGCCCCATGGCCCCTTGGCGACATGGGCCGCAAATTTTTCATGCCACGCCCGGCTCGCCCCCGTTTCGCCCAGAGTTCGACGGCCCGCCTGCAAACTGAACTGGACGCGCGGATCGATCGATTCAAGCGAACCAAACAGGGCAAACCGTTTATTCAGCAATTCGCTCCCTTTCGCCCAGATCCGCGTCTCGTCATTGGGCGACAGCGGCGGCAGGAGGTCGTCGATGGCGTCGCTGCCCGAGACTTGCTGAATCTTCGATTTCTTGCCGAAGCCCGGTCCTGCTCCGAGGTCCGGATTCACGAGGGCAAAATGTTTGAGTTCATAACGCCGGCGCACCTCACTGCTGGTGTTGTGCTGCGCGAGCCAGCGATACGCTTCGAGCGACAGCGGATGAAACGGCGCCCGATCGACCATCGCGAGAAACGTCTCGCGGGCCAAATCCCACTCGCCCATGCGGACATACGCCCACGCCACTTGAAACGCCGCCCGGGCTGCGTCGTCGTCGGGCAGCGATTGCAAGAGCGGCACCAGTTGCGTGAGCACCACCTCGGAACGAGGCAGACGTTCGACGAGATTGACGATCTGCCGCGTCGTTCGTTCGACGGCTTTGGCCGAGGTTTTCCCTGCGGATTTGTCATCGTCGACGCCCACTTCGCCCGCGGGGAATGCGGGAGTTCCCTGCGCCGAGGGGCCGGCCGCCAGACGCTGAAACGAACGCATCGGCGGAAAACTCGCCGGGCGCCGACCAACCAGGCCATGCGCCGACAGCGCGACCTCGCGCGGCACGCCCCGACCGCCACGCGACCAGAGCGATGTATCGATCGTGATCGGCCCTTTGTCCGCTGCCGCGAAGAGGCCGCGAATCTTCGTGGGCCGTAAATTCAAGCTCTCGATCTGTTCGGGAAACTCCCGCGGATCCTCGGCGCGCCGGATCGCTTCGACCAGCGCCTCGCCCATCAGCCCGGCCAACGGCGACAGCGCCGGGTCGTCGGCGATGATGTCGGTCGGTTGCCAGGTGCGTAAACCGAGCACGAGATGCCGCAACAATTCCTGAGGAGCCTTGCCGCCATGCACAGCGTTCCACGCCGCCACGACATCGTCCTTCGACGAGCCTTCCAGATATTGGGGCACCGGGAACACTCCCAGCTCTTCGCCGACCCCGCCCCCCGCGGCGCGAACGGCCGCATGCAGACGAGGGCCCATCGGCAGCGCGGCTCCGCTGCCTTCGGTCGTGAGCGCCATGACGACGCTGCCGCCGTTGCGCCTGTTGAAATACGCGACGC
>JBAXFO010001047.1:0-1804 GCA_037139885.1 Planctomycetota bacterium | reverse complement strand
CAGCGAGGGATGCCGTCAACCCTCGCTAACGCGTCGGGCTACCTGCAACGATAGCTCCAAGAATATCAGTATGAACGACGCTCTAGGGTTATGTTACGCCGCTTCGCGTTGATCGGGGAAGCGCAAGCGCGAACCGGCGACATAGTCCGCGTTCATTTCAATGCCGACCCACTTGCGGCCCAAATTCTCGGCGACTTGCCCGGTCGTGTTGCTGCCGCTGAACGGATCGAGCACCGTATCGTCCGGGCTCGTCAAGAAGCGGATGAAAAAGTCGGGCAACTCGGGAGGGAAGCGAGCGGGATGCACGGGCAGACCGGCTGCCTTGCAGCGGTGGATGTAATCGTCGTGCGAGCGCGTGTTGGGCACGGTCAAGATGTTGGGCGGAATGGCGCCGCCGTTGTCGCGCTGGAAATTCGGGCCAATCTCGTGCTGCGATGGCCTCATCGCCGGCGTGTAGCCGTCCTTCAAAAGCCGTTTCATCGATTTGCTGTACGGCGCCAACACGCGCCGATTATCGGCTTGCGGTTCGGTCGATTTCGACAGCCACCAAATATGCGTGACGGCTTCCTTGACGCGCGTGCGGCGAATGGTCACCCATTCCGCGGGCGTCGGCAGCCGCGAGGGGTTGTGCCAGTAAAAGTCCTGGGCCAGATGAAAGAGCTTGCCGAGGCGGATAAGAAGCTCGTAGATAAAAAGCGACCGCGTGCCGCTGCCTTTGTTCCAGGCGCCGCCGAGCTCCATGACGAAGCTGCCGTCGGGGCGGAGAATGCGGTGGATCTGTTCGGCGATCGGCCAAAACCAGTCGATGTATTCGTTGGCGTCGACGTTGCCGTAGGCCTTCTGCCGGCGCAGCGCAAAGGGGGGCGAGGTGAAGACGAGGTTGATCGATTCGTCCGGAATCGTCGGCAAGACGTTTCGGGCGTCCCCCTCAAACAGGCGCCCCATGCGCGTTTCATACGCCGGCATTAGCCGTGTTTTGGCCACGCTTCGCTCCTTGAAGATTGCTGCGAGGCGTGCGGTATAACAGGATCGGCGATCTTGCCAAGGGGAGTTGTTTTACCAGTGCGCGATCGGCCCTTTCGGCACCGAAATCTCCGGCTGGCGATGCGCCTGCCAGTGTTGCGGCGGGCCCTGGTCGCGAATTTGTTTGACCAAGTCGTCGAACTCCTCCATGTTCTCCAGCATCACGAGGCGCTGCTGGATCAGTTTGCCCGGCTTGAGCGACTTGCAATACCAACTGGCGAACTTGCGGTAGTTGAGCGATGCAAAGCGTTCGCCGCGTTCCTTGACGAGATAGTGAAAATGCCTCGACATGAAATCGAGCCGGGCGTCGTAGTCGGCGGACGGGCCGGCATCGCCGGTCGTTTCCCAGCGAACGAGTTGGTGAAAGATCCACGGATTGAGGAGCGCCCCCCGGCCGATCGAGATGCCCGCGCAGCCTGTGATTTGCAGCATGCGTTCGGCGTCGGCGATCGTGCGCACATCGCCGTTGCCGATGACGGGAATCTTGTCGACCGCTTCGACCACCTGGCGGATGCCGTCGATATTGACGCTGCCGGAAAAGCCCTGTTCGCGCGTGCGGCCATGAATGATGACCGCCGCCACGCCGACTTGTTCGAATTCGCGTGCAAAGCCGGGGGCCGAGAGATTGGCGTCATCCCAGCCGAGCCGCATTTTGACCGTGACCGGGATTTTCACCGAGGCGACGACCCGGGCGACGAGATCGACGGTGTTGACGACATCGCACATCATCGCCGACCCGCCGCCGCCTTTGGTGACTTTGTGAACGGGGCAGCCCATGTTG
>JBAXFO010001046.1:0-1807 GCA_037139885.1 Planctomycetota bacterium | reverse complement strand
TCTTTGCGTCTCGTGGTTTCTCATCCGCTCCGCCTGGAATGACCAGCAAGCCGAACGCTATCGACTCGCGAGCTTACAAGCTCCGCTCGATCGTAAGATCGACTATCTCAAATCGGCGATTGCGCACGATCCCGGGCGAGTCGGTCTCTACGCAGACCTCGCGGATTGTTACTTCACGCGTTATTGGAATACTGTGGGCGTCAAGAGTTTGACGGCCGCCGTTTCGGAAATCGGCAACCTGGCCGGCGGAACTTTTCTTGATGCGGTCGGCGTGGCTTGGGCGAACGAAAAGGCGCCAACGCCAAAGAGCGATCTCGTTGCGGCGAACGCGATTCTGCTTCGGGGTTGTCAGCGCAGCCCGATGAATTCCGCGGTGCACGTCAAACTCGAAATTCTCTCGTCCATGGGCATCGACAGCGAGTTTCGCGCGGATCGGCTCAAGCGTCTGATGCTACTGGTTCCGTACAACCACGAAACATGGTATCGCGCGGGTGTGTTTGCCGATAGCCAAGGGAACAAGGAGCAGGCTTTCGTTAACTTCCGCAATTGTCTGCTGGCAAGTAAGCTGTTGTTGCCCAATATCGTTCGAGCGATCCCGACGTCGATGTCCGTCGACGATTTCTTGGAACGTGTCGTGCCCGAGGATCCGAAGATCATTCTCGACGCCGCCGAACTGTATGCCGCCCATGAGGACGACAAGAACGGCCTGGCGAAGTTCTATCGCAAAGCTTTGAAAACGATCGACAAACCCGGAGCTTCCGTGTCCGACGAGCATTGGTTGCTCAAAGGCCGCAGCTATGCCGCTTTGGGGGACGACGACCAGGCGCGCCTCGCCTATGCGACCGCCCTTTCGCGGTCGCCGCTGAACGCGCCCTGGCGTTTCGAATATGGACGGTTTCTCTATCGCATCGGCGATTATCCCGAGGCCCGCAAAGAGCTGAACACGGTGCGCAGCGAGATGCCGCACAATTCGGAAGCTGAGCGACTCTATCAACAAGCGGTGAAGAACGTCGCCGGCAATGTGGAAAAGCTCGCGAAACGGCCTGCAGCGCCCGTCGACAACGGCCTGAACGCGAATCGCCGCGGTTCGACCGTGTGCATCGCCAATCGCACGCGCGGTGTCGAAGCCAATGGCGTCATCATCGACCGGGTCGGGGGAGTCGTCTATTTGCTGACGGCCGCGCACCTCTTCGGTCCCGATGACCGACTGGAAGTCATGGTGTTTCCCCCCAACGACGAGGATGGGCGTTTTGTCGCTGTCAAGGAAGTCAAGGTTGAAGCCACGACCGATAAATTCAAACAGGATCTTGCGATTTTACGCATCTCGGTCGATCCGCGCTTCATCGGCGAGCCGATCAAGCTCGCGCCGCTCCAATCCGTGCCCATGCCGGAGTTCAAGGCGTTTTCGGTGGCCTCGACGCCGGAAACAGGAGCGTTCGATCGGCCGGAACTCGTCTTGGAAAGCGCGCAGATCGGTAAAGGGAATGACTCTTTCTGGTTTTGGAAGACCAAGGCCATTCCCGAACCGGGCCGGTCGGGAGGCCCCTTGCTCGACTCATCGGGGAGGCTCATCGGCATTTGCAGCGGCTCCGACGGCAAAGTCGGACTCTATTCGCATCTCGAAGAAATCCAAGCGCTTCTGCGTCAGAATGCGTTCCGTCACCTGATCCAGTAACATTCGCCGCCGGCATCGCCATGGAAGCCGACGGCTCATTGCGTGTGGACCATCATCGAACTTGACGGCGGAGAAGGCTACTGCGTCAACCAGACTCAATTTTCGGTTGAGGCGAGCCGCCGGGCTTGTCCC
>JBAXFO010001045.1:0-1818 GCA_037139885.1 Planctomycetota bacterium | reverse complement strand
AGAATGCCGATTTCGAGATCGTCGGACGTTTTGGGATTTCCATCGTTGAGATAGTCGAGCTTGCTGATCACCCCTTTCAAATCGCCGATTTTGTTGGGGTCGTTGTCGCCGTCGGCGAAGGAACGCACAAAAACTTCGTAGACCAAGTTGTTCGTCGATGGGATTCCCGCTTCGGACGGCTGCTGAACTCCAAGCAGGAAAACGATCGCCAGGGCGCAGACGAAGCGGACGCGAAAGCGTTTCATGACGGCGAGCCTTTCGGATGTGGAGAGAGGAAGGGGATTGTTCGTGCTGGCGATTATCTACAATCGTGAACCAGTCGTCAAGGGACTGAGTCAAAATCTCTTAGAGCAACGCCCAGGACTCGGTTCTTAGGGACTCGCTTCTTAAGAACATTTCGCGCCGCCGAACGCCGGCAATAGAATCAATATTCGTCCGCATGTCGAGCCGCGGCGCGGTTGGGTTGCAGAAACAGCGGGATAATCTTGGGACGAGGGACAACGATGCCGACGACTTTGCCGTGGCGTTCTTGAAGCTGCTGAAAATTGAGGCGCAGAAAGGCAGAGAGACGCGGGTTGGGATTGTCGGCAAGGTAGGCGCGGGCCAGGTCGCTGGCGTGGCGGTCGTATTCCTGTTTACTGTGCGAGTGGAGATGATAGCGGCCCGTGTGCCGGCGCAGGTCGCCGTCAAAAGCCTCGCTCATGTGATAGAGCTCGTGAAACAGGGTGATCATCTTGTGATCGAAATCCTGATCGAGAAACCGGGGCAAGCAGAACGTGAGCAGGTACAGAAACTCGTCGTCCCCCTGGAAATAGCGCTGGATTTGATAGACGAAGCCGTTTTGACGCTTGCGGAGTTGTCCCTGTTCGAAGCGTAGCGGCGTCACGCGGGCTTGCAAGCCGAACAACGCTCGCGAACTGGCCTGGGTGAAGCCGATCAAGATTTTATGCGGCTGTAAATGCGACCATTCGGGGCGGCGCCGAACGATGTCTGCCAGCAGAACGCCCATCGAGGCGCTGAAATCGAGCGGCGTCTCGCGGGGCCCCGTGTCGAACCAGGGTTGGCCAGCGTACGCGGACGCCGCGGCTCGGCCGCGCGGCAGACGTACGGCGCGCGTCGGCAACGCATTCGCTCCCCAACGCAGTTCCAACTGCCCCATGCGCGAAACGGCCATATTCTCGACGTCCGCTGCCAAAAGAACCACCACCTGAAGTTTAAACTGGGAATGCTGGGCAATCGCCGAATTCCGCGACTTCGGTCTCCATCGTCAAACTTAAAACGATCTCGGCGGCCCGCCATTTTTTCTCAAGTGCTGGGTCGGATCGTGCCGATGCTAGCGATGGTCCTGCCGGTCTCGTCGGTTCCGGCGGTCGCAGGGCTTCGGAGAGCGGATCATGACGACTCGGCAAGGACGCTGGATCGTGGCAGGACTTTTCGGTCTCGCCATGGGCCTTTCCTCGGGATGCCAAACCTGGGTTCCCGAAGCGGGCATGACGTTGCCGTCGCCCAATTATTTGGATCACCCGCCGCAATACACGCCCCCGTCCAGGCCGTATCCGTTGCCGCGGGAACTCAAAAGCCTCAGCGAAGCCCAGGCGGCTCAGCAGCAAAACCTGCGTCAGCCGTCGGGCTATTAAATCGCCAGGTACCAATCGCACGCCACGGTCGGCCTGCCCGCCCGTGGCTGTCGGCGCGGCACGTCCGTCGTCACTTCGCATCGCGCCACAACCACACGAGCGACTCGGGCAAAATCGAGCCGCCGTGTTTGCCGTTGTGCGCGCCATCGCCCCAGGCGACCTTGTGGTCGTAATTCTTATA
>JBAXFO010001044.1:0-1820 GCA_037139885.1 Planctomycetota bacterium | reverse complement strand
CGAGGGTGCCGGGCACCGTCCCCGGTTCCGTCATCCGCTGAGAATGAACGCGAGCCAGGCCGAAATCGAGGAGTTTCGCCTGACTGTCGGGATTGAGGAGGATGTTCGAGGGTTTGATATCGCGATGCACCAGATTGTGCTGGTGCGCTTCCGCGAGGGCGGCGGCGACCTGATGAATCACGTCGCACGCCTTGACCGGCGAGAGCGGTCCATTGTTTTTGACGTACCCTTCCAGGTCTTGACCGGGCACGAACTCCATGACGAAGTATCGAAGAGTCGGACCGGGTCCGGAAATTTGGCCGGCATCGATAGCCGCGACAATGTTGGGATGTTGCAACTGACTCACGGCGCGGACTTCCGCCAGAAACCGCTGCGGAACGCGGGGATCTTGGTCGGCAAAGCTCGAGAGCACCTTGATGGCGACCGGTCGACGCATCACGACGTGCTCGGCCTTGAAGACGACCCCCATTGCGCCCGCGCCCAACCGTTCGAGAATGCGGTAGTTCCCCAAGACCAACCCGTAGGTCGTGCCGGCATCGACGCGGTCCGCCTGGTATTGCGTCAAAAGACCGTTTCGAACGAGCAAGGGGAGCAGTGCCTGACTCTCCGAACAGTGCCGCAATTCCTCCTGAGTACCAGGCGGCAGCTTTTCGAACTCTTCGATCAAGACGACCGAAGCGGTCAGCAAATCGTCCATCAACCCGCCTGGAATCCTCGCGGCCGACGACAAAACGGGATTGCCGCCGAGTTTGAGTTCGACGGTGCGTGGCAACCAAGCATTGGAGACCATCGTGTCTCTCCGGAACAGTTCCATTCGTTCGCGCCCTTCACTCCAAGCCTAGGTCGCGTTCGCTCTTCAAGCAAACTGGGAGGTCCGGTCGGATCGAACTCCCTCGGAACGACCCCACGACGGCGGAATTCGAGTTGTCGAAGGCGCAATGACATAGCGGACGGCGACTCAGACGCGTAATATGAGCCCAAGGGAACTTTCAGATGTGACACATTCAGCAAGGCGATTGAGGATGGTCGTGGTCATCTTGCGATTCCGGGTCCGCAACGGCATGGAGGAGGAGGTGCGCGCCGCCTTTTCCAACAGGCCGCGTCTCGTCGAGCAGGTCGAGGGCTTTCTTGGAATGGAGGTGTTCACCGACGTCGACGACAGCTCCACCTTCGACCTGTTGACGCGTTGGACCGACATGAACGCTTACATCGTTTGGCACAGCAGCGATGCTCATCGCCTTTCTCATGGCGGGATCCCAGCGGGACTGAAGGTCACGCCAGGTCTCACCGAGGTGAGACGGCTCCAGAAATTGCCGTCCGCCGACGGGGACGTTTGCCTGGAGGGTTTAGTCGCAGACTCAATCTTGCCGCTCACTCACCTTCTTGCCGACAGCGCGTCCTTGCATTTGGTTGTGGCCGATCGCGATGGCGTCATTCGATTTTATAACCGTGCGTTCGCGCGATCCCTCAAGATGCCGGAAGAGCGATTCGGCGGGAGCCTTTGGCGTCTGCTCACTCAAGCCAGCGCCGATTCCCTCCGCGCCCAAATCGCGCGACCGCGAGGCGACGGCCGCGAACGATATTTGCAGAACTTCGTCGATGCCGACCAGTCTCCGTTGACCCTCGAGTGCCTCGTCGCCGTTCGACCGGACGACATCTTGCTGCTCGGAGAAATCCCCCGGCGGGCGAACGATTTTTTGGCGAGCGAGTTGCTGCAACTGAACAACGAACTCGCCGTCTTGAGTCGAGAGAATGCTCGCAAGAGTAAAGACCTGGAGTTCGCGCGAGCGGAGTTGGCGAAGACGCTCGAAGATTTGAAA
>JBAXFO010001043.1:0-1824 GCA_037139885.1 Planctomycetota bacterium | reverse complement strand
AAGAACACCTGCTCGCCCGCCGCGGTCGGCGCCCCGGTGACGATCGTGTCGCAGGCGGCGGCGCCGGTGACCCACGGAATGACGCCATCGAGGACAAATCCCTCCCCCACCGCGCGGGCCAGCAGCGACGTTTGGCCATGTTGACGCGATGTCGTGAGTTGCGATAAGCCGACGGTGGCGAACGATCGCCCGCTCGCCAGCGACGGGAGCAACTCGCTACGCAGCGGATCGGTCGCCATATCCGCGATCCGGCGAACCGCGGCCTGGCGTTGACTGAGAATGAAGCACGTCGTCAGACAAGCGGCCGCGATTTGTTCGAGGCCATCGAGAATCGTGAGGGCGTCCGCCGCGCAGCCGCCGAGAGCCGGGTCGATTTCCCAGCGAAGAACGCCCGCCTGGTCAAGCGCCTGCCAAGAAACCGCGGGCCAAACCGGATCGCGATCGGCGGCCTCGGCGTTGTCGCGGAGGCAGATGAGACATTCGGGCGGAATGGAGACATTCATGGCGGCGAATTCCGTGTCGCGGATTGGTGGGAGGGCAATTCATGTTAACATGGAAGAAGGAGGCGTCCGTCTCAACCGCGGCGACGCTCTGCGAATTTGTCGGCATTTTCTTACGAATCCGCAAGGCATCCACCGGCCGTCATTCACCGTTCCAAACGGTCGGATTCCGCCCGGGACGACAGGTGGCGGGCTTTCGCCTTCGCGGACCAGCCGTCAATCACCGCGTTTACCGGTGAACCGACGTCATTGTCGGGAGCGTTCGCAAGTCATCACCGGCCGTCAATCACCGTTCCAAACGGTCGGTTCCGCCCCCGGGACGGCAGGTTGCTGGCTTTGCCTTCACGGACCGGCCGTCATTCACCGCGTTTAACGGTGAACCGACCGGTCAAATGCTCGATCCCTTGAACAGATACGCAAACCGCCCGCGCCAGTTCGGGGGCACGGCCGCGGTCAGCGTGATCGGTTCGTAACGAATCGGATGCAAGAACGTGAGCGACCGCGCATGCAGCCCAATGGCGGGACCGAACGTGTGAATGGAGCCATATTTGGCGTCGCCATAAATCGGATGGCCGTGATGGGCGAGTTGCACGCGAAGTTGATGGGTGCGGCCCGTCTGCGGGCGTAGTTCGAGCCAGGTGAGACCGTTGTGAATGACTCGCTTCTGAAAGTGAAGTAACGCTTGCTTCGCTCCGGGCGATTGCGGGGGCACAATCTCGACGCGTTTCTCCGTCTTCAAAAGCCAATCTTCCAAAGACCCCGCATCCGTCGCCACTTCCCCCTCGACGATGGCCCAGTAAATCTTTTCGACCGTGCCTTCGCGGAACTGCTCCGAAAGCCGTGCCGCCGCTTTGCTCGTGCGGGCGAAAATCAAAACTCCCGAGACGACTTTATCGAGCCGATGGACCACTCCCAAAAAGACATCGCCCGGCTTTTGATACTTCTCCTTGATGTACCGCTTGACGGCCATGTCGATCGGTTCTTCGCCCCCCTGAAAGTGCGTCGACAACACTCCCGGCGGCTTGACCACCGCCAAACAATGATTGTCTTCGTACAAGATTTCCAGGTCGACCATGATTTTGGTTCCGCGGAACAGCGCCGGACGTTGATGAGGCAGCAACGTTGATCTATGACTTGCGGCCCACGAATTCCCGACGCTGTCCACCCGGTCAAAATCACGGCGTCACGGGCGTCAGACGTGGGCTCGGGTCCATCCGCCCGGCCGGCAGGGAAGAAACCGCCGACGTTTCGAGCGACGGCCCCGCGGCCGGGGCAGGAGTCGGCGCCGGAGCCGGAACCGAATTGATCGGCAGCGGCGGCAGAT
>JBAXFO010001042.1:0-1826 GCA_037139885.1 Planctomycetota bacterium | reverse complement strand
GACTCGGCCAGACATGACGGGTCGATACTATCAGTTCTGGACCACCGAGATCGGCAAGGCGGGTGGCTACGTCTCCATGGAAGTGGACTGGTCCGATGGCTTGGTTATTCGCCAGGTCACCGCCGCTGATGGAGCTTTTCGCTGGGGCGAATGGAACGGCTCTGCCTTGGTGGGAGATATCTGCGATCAGCATCTTTCGGGACTAAGCCTTCGGAACGACGAAGAAATCGCAAGCGAGGACTTCGAACTGGCTCGCTCGTGGATAGGTCACTGCGAATAAGGCCTCGCAGCGGGCAGGTGCCGTACCGACAGCGGCCAGCGCGTTCGCAGAAGGCGTAGTTGGTCAACGAAATCCTGCCTCTCGCCTTACAGCCCTTCGACTTCCCACCCTCGCCGCGGTTGGCGGCGGACGGCGCGGGTGGCGGGTTCGTTGTCGGTGATGCGGAGGGTGGGGGAGTCCCAGGTGAGGAGTTCGTTGGGGAAGCGGGTGGAGAGGGTTCCCAACAGGACCGATTCGGTGAGGGGGCCGGAGTAGCTGAAGGGGGCGGAGGTTGAGCCGTTGCCGCGGATGGCTTCGACGTATTGGAGGTAGTGATTCTGCCCGGGCATTTGCGGGATGCGGTAGTCGGCGAAGCGTTCGGCGGGGAAGAGGGCGGGGGCGGCGATGTAGGGCGAGAGGAGGACGCCGTTGTCGCCGATGTAGAGCGAGCCTTGATCGCTGAAGGGGCGGTCGGCGATTTGGGCGCGGAGCGCCAGCGGCGGGCGGCGGTTGCCGTCGTACCAGTTGAGGGTGAAGGTGTCGTCGGTGTAGCGGGTGCCGGGGAAGAGGAACTGGACCTGGCAGTTGACGCCCCAGTTGTCGGCGTTGTCGGCGCCGCCGGTGGAGCGGACCGAGCGCGGCGCCGTCAGGGCGAGGGAGTCGAAGACGGGGTCGAGGATATGGCAGCCCATGTCGCCGAAGGTGCCGGTGCCGAAGTCGACGCGTTTGCGCCAATTTCCCGGGTGATAATAATCGCGCAGGAAAGGCCGGGCGGGGCCGACGCCGAGCCATTGGTCCCAGGCGAGTTGATCGGGGATGGGGTCGGTGCGGTCGGGGCGGGGTTGCGCGTCGCCCCAGGTTTTGTTGCTCCAGCTATGCACTTCGCGAACCTTGCCGATGGCGCCGGCCTGGATGGTCGCGACCACGGAGCGGTGCACGGCATGCGAATGATTCTGGATGCCCATCTGCGAGACGACGCCTCGATCGCGCGCGACGCGGGCCACTTGCCGGGCTTCGTGAATCGTCTGCGTTAGAGGCTTTTGCGTGTAGACATTGAGGCCGCGCTGGAGGCAGCGCATGGTGATGGAGCCGTGCATGTGGTCGGGGGTGGAGATGTTGGCGGAGTTGATGTCGCGTTCGCGGTCGAGGAGTTCGCGCCAATCTTGATAGATGCGGGCTTGCGGGAAGCGGCGACGGACCTCGGCGGTGCGGGCGAGGTCGACATCGGCGACGGCGACAAGCCGTAGATTTGGGCTGGCCGTGAGGGCGTTGATGTCGGCCAGAGCCATGCCGGAGGCGCCGAAGCTGGCGTGCAGCACGGTCTCGCTCGGTTTGGCGTGTAGGTGTTTGCGGAAGACGAACGGAGCCGCGAAACCGGCGGCGGCCTTCATGGCGGAGCGGCGGGAGAGAGGTAAAGACACGAGGGAAACTCCTGGGGTGAGAAGGTTGAGGGGGCGATGAGAAGATCGAGTACGATGACGAGTAAGAGTATGAGTAGGAAAATTCGAGGACGATTGCGATTGCGAGGACGATTATGAGGCGTATCGCCAGCGTTGATCCTGCTCGT
>JBAXFO010001041.1:0-1826 GCA_037139885.1 Planctomycetota bacterium | reverse complement strand
GTCCCCAATGAAACGCCCCCTCCCTCGCACTCCCGTTCAATGGCACAAGGAAATCAACTTGGCGCTTTCCGACGCCGCCGAAGCTGCGCCATTTGGTCCGATGGCGGGAACCGAGATCACGCCTGCCAACTTGTTCCATCTGGCCCCGCTGGTCTGCCTCAAGTTTCGGGGGAAAAAATTGAAGGGGCGTGAAGCGGAGAGGGTCATCAAAGTGGCCTTGGCGAATTACATTGCGAACTCCGGCCCCGAACGCATCGACAACGGCCTTGAGCAGCGGCCCATCATGGCGTTCGCTCTCTGCTACGTCACCGCTCATCTGGCTCTTGATCTGGTCGATGAGGAAAAGGCGCAAACGATTCTGATGTATTTCGAGGAGCATTTGGGGGAGGCGTAATGGCGATGAATCTGGCGAAAATCTGGATCGAGCAGTGCGAGGCGGCGAGAGGGATCGAGGACGAGTTCGGTTCCGTCGAGGCGATGAAGTATCTCGTCGGCGAGAAGCTCATGAACTACCTGCAAGCGGCGGAAAAGGATGCCGAGTTTCGGGCAGAACTTCCCGCCTTCGTCGCCGAGATCAAGACGATCTTCGAGCGTTGGCAGCTTGCGGAGTATCTTGAGAAAGCGGGATGGACGGAGCCATTTGATCCCAGCATTTATGAGGAAGACGACGAGGACTTCGATCCTGAATTCATCGAGATGGAACGCAAGGACAACCTGCGGCGTGTCGCCAATGAACTCCTATTGCTTGAGCGGGCGAAGGAGTGGCTGCTGGAGGACGATGTTCCGCCGCCTCAAAAGGGGGAAGGAGAACCACAATGACGAAATCGACCGGCACACCGACCTTGGCTTCCTTTTAGAGGCAATTTAAGCCGATTTTTCGATTGGCTTCGCAGCGACACCCATCAAGAGAACGGCGGCGACCAGTGCCAGCGCCGCTCCCCAGCCGAACGCCGCCAGTGGACCGTAGAACTGATAGATCGCACCGAAGATCAGACTGGCCGGAAGGGTGGCGATGCCGATGGCGAAATTGTACCAGCCGTAGGCCAACCCTTTTCGCTCAGGTCCGACGAGGTTCGCCACCAACGCCTTCTCTGCGGGTTCCGTCAGACCGTAGAAGAGAGCGTAGACCATGAAGCAGGTCCACGCTTCCCACGCCGTCGTCGCCAAGCCGAAGGCCAAGTAAACGCCGCCGTAGACGAACCAACCCAAGAAGATGAAAGGGCGAGGACCGAAACGATCCGATGCCCGACCCAAGAGCCAGTTGCCAATGCTTTTGACGATGTGGAACAAGCACCACAGAATCGGCAGGAGAATCGTGGGAACGCCAAGTTCCCCGGCTCGAACGAGCAAGAAGGCATCGCTCGAATTGCCGAGCGTGAACACGATCAAGGCGAGCAAGTAGAGACGAAAATTGCGGTCAAATGGTTTGAGGGTCAGGCGGATCGGCTCCTTGGCGGTTTCGGTCGAAGGCGTCTCTTTCAAATAGACCGCCAAGAGAACAACGACCAGAAGCCCCGGCACTATCGTCAACAGAAAGAGCGTCCGCAATTGATCCGGCCAAAACCAAAGGAATGCCGTTGCCAGAAGCGGACCAATGGCAGCGCCGAGATGATCCATCGCCCTGTGGAATCCGAAGGCACGGCCCCGCATCGAGGGGTCGGTCGAATCGGCAATCAAGGCATCTCGTGGTGAAGTGCGAATCCCTTTGCCGATGCGGTCGCCGACTCGAATGGCGAACAACTGCCAAGGGGCGATGACGATGCCGATGAGCGGACGGATGACGGCTGCGAAGGAATAGCCGAACAATACGAAGCCCTTCCTGCGCC
>JBAXFO010001040.1:0-1826 GCA_037139885.1 Planctomycetota bacterium | reverse complement strand
CCCTCGCTCACGCGTCGGGCTACCTCAGCCGAATCGAGCTCACTTATTTAGCTGACGAGTTCGGAGAACTCGCCGGCGTTTTCGGCGAAAGAGCGGATGGGTATGTCGTAACGCTGGAGCATGGTGACGTAGAGATCGCCGAGGGGGCGTTCGGTTTGGTGTTTGAAGAAACGGCCGTGGCGCAGGCCGAGGTTCTTGCCGCCGGCCAATGCGGCGAGAAACCACCATAAAAATCTCGAATGTGCGCCGACGGGGAGGTAGGCATGGCTAGCAGTCATCATTTAATTTCACCTAGCCGCGGCAAACAATGTGAAATTCGGAATCGGACGTCGCCCAAACGAGTTCGCGGCGGCAACATCGGCGTCGTGGGCGTGCTTGAAGTCGGGCGGCGGAGTCCGTAGACTTCGTTTGATTTGCCCGTCGCCAACATCCGGATTTGCGATGCTCGAACCAACGCCTGCAGCGGATGACCCTGCGCCCTTGACATACCACCGCGACATCGCCCGGCATCTTAAGTCGGCCGAGCCGGGGATGTGGTCGTGGTTCGCAGCTTCCCAACAACGAGCGGAAGACGCGGATGCGTTCCGCCTCGATCTCCTCAAAACCACGTACCGCCTCGACGCCGTCGGCCACCCTGCTCTTTTCGAACTGACCGACGAGTTGAAGTCGACGATGGCGCTGCGCGGCACAGTCTCGATTTACCAGTCGCATGCTGGCGAAGCCCTGAACGCGGCGCTCGCGTTTCTGCCGGGGGAGGCTCACATCGTTTTCGCGGGGCCGGTCCTCGCAACGCTGGCGCCCGACGAATTGAAGGCCCTGCTGGCTCACGAATTGGCTCACTATCAATTGCTCGAAGGCTGGGAGGGCGAGTTTCTCACCGCGGCCGATCTGATCCGCGCTCTCGCGGCCGATGCGTCGTGCGGCCCGGAATATGCCGAGACAGCTCGCCTGTGGAGCTTGTACACGGAACTCTATTGCGACCGCTGGGCGCTCAAGGCCACCGGCGATCTCGCCGCGGCGGTGCGCACGCTCGTCAAGGCGCAGGTCGGACTCGACGACATCAATGCGGAAAGTTACCTGCGGCAGGCGGCGGACATCTTTCGTGCAGGCCCCGTCAAGGCCGGGCAGATCACGCATCCGGAACTCTACATTCGCGCCCGCGCCCTGGAGCTTTGGCATCGCCAGGGAGCCGCCGCCGAGGCCGAGATCGAACGCATGATTCAGGGGCCGCTCGGCCTCAATCAGCTCGACCTCCTGGTTCAACGCCGTGCGTCCGAGTTCACCTTCGCCCTGTTGACGGAAGTTTTGGCTCCTGCATGGTTGCGGACAGACGCCAACCTCGCCCACGCCCGCCAGTTCTTCGCCGATTTCAAAACGCGGCGCGAATCGTCGGAACAATGGGGCATCGCGCAAACGTTCGAAGAAGGCGATCCGTCGCTGCGCGATTTCGGCTGTTACCTGCTCATGGATTTTGCCACCGTCGATCGCGACCTCGGCGACGCAGGCGTTGCGGCGATGCTTTGTCGCGCGCGGGCCTGGGGCATTGCGGAGCGGTTCGCGGAGCTGGCGCAAAAGGAACTTGGCCACACCAAGAAAGCCTGGACGAAGCTCGACAAGGACGCGGAGACGCTCGTCAAGGAAGCCGCCCAGTCGGCCGCCGCGGAGGCGCTGTCATGACGCTGTTCCTCGATTATCTCACTCACCGTCTCGAGATCGGCGGCTTCACGACCGAAGACGCACTGGCTAGCTTCTTGCCGCTCGCGCGCCAGGTGGCGGCCATCCATGCCGCGGGCCAAGTGGCGCCGCTGCAAGGCGTCGAACAATTG
>JBAXFO010001039.1:0-1828 GCA_037139885.1 Planctomycetota bacterium | reverse complement strand
AGGTGTGGGCGGCCATGTTGGCGATCTTCTTCTTGATCAACTCGAACTCGCCGATCGGCTCCTTGAACTGCACGCGTTTGCGGGCATGAGCGACCGACGCCGCCACACACGCCTTGGCCGCCCCGGTGCAACTGGCGCCGAATGTCGTGCGGCCAAAATCGAGCACCGTCAAAGCCAGACGCAGACCCTTGCCAAGAGTTCCGAGAACGTTCGCCGCCGGCACGGGCATGTCGTGAAACGCCAGGCGAGCCGTGGCGGTGCCGCGAATGCCGCACTTGGGCATGCGTGCTTCGACGACCTCGAACCCCGGCATATCGGGCGTCACCAGGAAGGCGGTGACGCGCGTTTCGTCGCTGCCGGGGACCGGGGTGCGCGCCATGACGGTGAGCACATCCGCGATCGCCCCGTTCGTGATGTAGCGTTTCTCGCCCGTCAAACGCCAGGTCGAGCCATCGGCGCTCAGAACGGCTTTCGTTTGCACGTTGCTGGCGTCGGATCCGGCTTCGGGTTCGGTGAGCGCGAAGGCGGCCAACTTGCGACCACTGACGAGATCGGGCAGCCAACGTTTCTTTTGCTCGTCGGTGCCGAAGAGAACCAAGGCGCGGATGCCGATCGAATGATGAGCGTTGACGAACACGGCCGTCGACGCGCAATGCCCGCCGATGACTTCCATGATCTTGCAATAACCGCGCTGCGTGAAACCGAGGCCGCCGAACTCCGCCGGGGCCGTCATGCCCATGACGCCAAGTTCGCCGAGCCCGGCAATGACGCTCGCGGGAATGTCCGCATTGCGGTCGATGGCGACGGCGTCGATATGCTCCGCGGCGAACCGCTGCAAATCCGCCACCGATTTCTCGACGCGGATCTTCTCCTCCCCCTTGAGCTCCGGATACGGCCACAACCACTGCCCCGCAAACCGGCCAAAGAAAAGACTCTTCGCGAAGCCGAGATGCTCGGGCCCCGAAAAGAGGAGTTCTTCCGCCTGCTTTTTCTGTTCGGCGATCTGGGCTTGGGTTAGCGACATGGACGTGTGCCTCCTACTCCAATTATAGGTCCGCGGAACTCAAACGATCGCTCAATCCAGCGGCGCCAATTTCGCATCGCTCAGCCGAAACAAGAAATCTTCCGGATCGGTCGCGTTCAAACGCAACCTCCCCACCACCCGTTGCAACCCGCGCTGAAACGCCAACGACTCGCCCGCGGGCGCCTCGAGCGCGATCATCCCCGTGAGGTCCGGCATTTCGCAATACCAGCATCCTACGGGCGACTCGATAAACAAGTACGCCAACGCTTCATCGTTGAGCGGCTGCATGAAGCCGCTGATCGACACGGTTTTGCCGTCGAGCTCTTTGAGGTAATTCGAAAACTTCGCCGGAAATTTGCCTTCGTACCCCGTGGCTCCGAGAACTTCCCACGGAATCGCGTTGATCCCCGTCTCGCTGACGGCGGGCAACCCGGCTTCGATCAACCCCGAAACCAGCGGTCGCCGCGAACGAAACGCCAGCGTGCCGGCATGCCCGGGCTTGTGCTCCGACTTGTCGCCGAGCAATTTCTCCGCCGCTTCCTTGAACACCAAGCGCCGCCGGCGCAGATCGCGGTCGCCCATGTTGAATTGCACCACACACCCTTCCGCGAATGCAGCGGCCGTGCGCACGTCGCCGAAAGCGTTGGCGAGTTCCGCAAGCTGCCACAACAACGGCCCGTCTGCCGGCAGCCACAGCGCCAATTGCTGCGCGAGACCCACCGTGCGCGGCGTCAGCTTCTTCGTCTCGACGGCGGATGTGTCATCCTTCGAGTCGAAATAGGTGACGCCAAAAAGATCATCGAG
>JBAXFO010001038.1:0-1831 GCA_037139885.1 Planctomycetota bacterium | reverse complement strand
GTCCACAACGCAGGCAAGCACGGACTGTGGGCTTAAGCCCCCGGCACCGGCGGAGCCGCGATAGTGCCGAGAATTGCGGCGTAACCGCGAATAAACGGTGGAAAGGGTGGGAAGCGGCCCTGCTTGTTTTCGGGCCGGGACGCGATGCTCCGGCCATTGCCCCTGGCGGCGAGGCCGCATCTCCCGCGCGTAAATGCACGACGAAACGACCACGCGACCGGCGCGGGGGCGAAGCACGTCCCACATTTCCTGACCGTTCGACGCGACACGCGTCATCGGCTCGGCGGCCATGCGACGCATGGTGGCATTGGAGTGGGCGGCGAAGCGAACGGCCAGCATTCGCATCAGTCCCTTGTAGTCGCTCGACACCGAAATGACTTCGTGCGGATTACTAATGACGTGCATCAGTTTCGGCTTACCCAGGTTTCGCAGCGCCATCGGAACCTGAAACGGCACTCGCATGAATAGTAAGTCGCACTGCTCGGAAAAACGGCGCACGATGCGTCGCGTTTCGAGAAAGTGCCGCTGCGACTTCATGACAGTCTGCAAGGGAGGCAGGTCGGTGACCTCATGGGGCTCGAACTGGATCCGATGCCCCATCGACCTGTGGCCCGTAGGCAGAACCGGCAGACAAAGTCGCGCGCCGGGGACGAACTGCCGCAAGGTGTCGAGTAGCCGGCCCATCGCATGATTGCACCACAGGTGGCCTTCGGCGTCGCGAAACGCGTTTACGCAACTGATGATACCGAGCTGCGCTTCGAACGGTTTCTGAGTCATGCGAGGGTGGAGCTACAGGTGAGAGGAAAGCTTGCCAGTCAGGCCAGATGGGGATTGCTGAAGGCGTATTCTATGATATTGCTGGTGGGGAAATGGCTGGTGGGGCGGCTTTGGCCATGCGATCGCGAATGGTTTCGGCCAGCATGCAAAGTCCGATACTGAGGCCGAAACAGATATTGAACGAGGGATTATAGAGAATATCGCGGGTAAAGAGCCCCCGCGTGACCCACAAGAACACCAAAATGCGCAATAAGCTCCAAGCCATGCGCAGAGGATCTTTCTTGGCAAAGGGACGCCCGTCTCGCGGTTTATAGGTCCACATGGCCCAGCCGACCGCGATCATGGCGGTAAAGCAAATCAAGCCGCTTGCCGCCCAGACGTGTGCGAAGACGTTATGGGAATCGATCACGTTGTAGTGATGTTTGACGGAGGTCCGCCTGCCAATCTCAAATCCGATTTTTTGAGGCGAGATGCCGATGATCGGATTCTCCAAGCCAATGTGCAAACAGGATGTGAGAATGGCGATGCGGTAATCGTCCGATTCGTTTCCCTGGATCGTTTGCCTCATGCGCTCATCGAAGACTTTGGTAGCGCCACTGGCAATGACCCACATGGCGACCGCGGCCCCAATGAAGCCCACCAAGATCATGCCTCGGCCCCGTTTTCCCCAAAACAGCATGCCACCGACAATCACCGCCCCCAGGTAACCCGATCGGTTTCCGCTCATGAAAATGGCGGCCAGCGTCGGTAGCGTGCAAGCGACAAATACGCCTTTGAAAATCACCGGCACATTTTGCATGTGCAGGCAGATGTACCCGGCCAACAGCACGGCGGGCAACGCGAACATCGAATAGGAGTTCTTATTGGCCCCTTCCATGGCTTCGACGCCGGCTTTCGCTTCTACTCGCAAGGCGACCACCGCCAATAATGCGACCGCGATGCTCAGACCCAACGCACCCGCCACGAAGTCGCCTCGTTTTCGCACCAACAGCGCGGTCGTGACGATGGTCACAAATGCCGAACCCAACTTGACGATTTCACCGAGAGCAATATC
>JBAXFO010001037.1:0-1834 GCA_037139885.1 Planctomycetota bacterium | reverse complement strand
GGGCGAAGACCGCGCTACCGACGGAGAGGGTGCCGGGGCTGGCCCCGCCGGTCGTGCCGCCGAGGGCCGACGGACGGACGGTGCCGCCGGAGCCGACGGTCACTTGGCCGGTCACGGTGCCGGCACCGGTGAGCGTCCGGGTCGTCGAATCGCTCGTGTTGATTGCGAGTACGGAGACATCGAGCGTGGCGCCCTTCGAGATTTGGTAGGTGAGCGAGGTCGCGCTCGCTCCCAAGTTGAAGCTGGTGTAGGGGTCCGCTTTCAGCGTCCCGGCATTCACCGCCACGACCGGGGCCGTGACGTTGCTGTTGCCGAGCGTGACCGTGGTCGGGTTGAACTGAGAAGCCTGGAGGTACAGGGTGCCGCCGCCGTTCTTCGAGAGGTTCGCCGCGGTGAGCGCCGAACCGGACGTGAGGGTGAGTGAGTCGATGGCGGCCAAGCCCGCCACGGTGATGTACGCCGTCGATCCGCCGCCGGTTCCGAAGCGGATCGGCCCGGTCAGGTTCGAGTTCACCGGGGTTCCGCTGCCGCTGGCCGTTTGGAGCAACGCCCCGCTGGTGAGCGTGAACGGCGTGCCGGGCGCGAAGCCCTGCGACAAGGCGTTGTTGACGATCAACAGCGAGTTCAATGTCGTACCGGCCTGGATCAAGGCTTCGTTGGCCGTGAAGCGCACGTTGGCATCATTAGCGGCCCCAGCGATAGCCGGGGCGTAGATCGTGATCGGCCGGACACCATTAACCGAGTCGTAACCGACTAACGAAGTCGGCGTGCCGGCCCCGGTCGAATCGGCGGTGGCGTTCGGGATGATCGAGGTGTTGTTCTGGGCGAAGGTGCCACCGCCGCCAACGGTTGCCGGGGCAGTAGCGAACGTGACCTTCGTCGATTCCGAAGCCCCCGAACCGAGGCCGAGCCCGACGAAGAATGCGGTCGCCGTCGAGTTCGATATGAAGTTTGTGCCCGTCGCCGAGAAAGCGAACGCCGTGGAGAATCCGGAACCGGCTGCGGTATTGAGTACGATTGCCGATTGGCCGGAGTTCAACGTGAGCCGACCGAAGGTCTCGGAGGAATTCGCCGAGGCGTTGCCGTCGATTTGAAGGGTTCCTCCGCCGAGGCGAACCGTTGCGTTGTCGGAGAGGCGATCCGTGAAGTTGGCCGCGGTGAAGTTGTCCAATCGAAGCGTCGCCCCCGCATAGATGCCGACCTCGCCGACGGCTGTCGTCGCCCCGGCCGTGAACACCCCTTTGTCTTGCATTTGGAATGTGCCATCTTGAACCGAGATTCCGGCCAACGGCGTGGTTCCATTGGACACACCGGAGGTCGTCACGTTTGCGGTGTAGTTGAACTTACCGGTGCCCACCTTGGCGAATTGGGAATTCGCCGAGTCACCGTTCAACTGGCCTTGGAACTCCGTGTCGACGTTCGAGAAGCCGAACATCAACGTCGCGGCTTGGGCGTCTTTCAGCCCGAGCCGGACGAAACCGCCGGTCGATTGGAGTTGGCCCACCTGTTGGTTGTACCCGGCGTCCGCGATCGACACCGAGCTTCCGCCCGGTCCGGTCAATGTTTGCGTTGCTGCAATGGTGAATGCACGAACCCCGCCGAGTTGGCTGCCACCGGCATCCAGGATCGCGCCGCTGCCCAGGGCATTGACGGCGCCGAGGTACAGGATGCCGCCGCTACTACCGGCGCTCCACGTGCCCGTCACCGTGTTGTTGCGGCCCCAGAGGAGGACATCCGTCGCCCCGGTCTTGGTCACGTCGCCGCTGCCGGTCAACAAACCTCCGAAGGCCATCTCATAATAGGTGCCCGTTCCCGCCGAGCCGGTGGCCAAGGA
>JBAXFO010001036.1:0-1834 GCA_037139885.1 Planctomycetota bacterium | reverse complement strand
CTGTACGGTCCTGGCAAACCATCCCTGCGACAGCGCCGCCATCGCCAAACCGATGAACACGCCCGCAGCGACCCCGAGACCGAGAACCCGCAGATTCGGTAGGTATTCCCGTGCGGCCGCCCAGTTGGAGGTCGGCGTCACTTCGGCGCGGTCTCGTCTTTTCTTGGCCATTTCCCACTTCCCTTGGGCGCGGCATGCGGCGTGACGCGTTCCATGATCAGCCCGATGTTCCCCTTGATATCTTGAGTGACGAACAGGGAATCGGTCAACTCGAGAATCTCCTCCTCGAGCGTTTTCTGATAACCCAGCGGATCTTCGACCATCACTTGAAACCGATTGCCGGCGACCTCCACGATTCCCGGCATCCGCACCTCATTCCCCTTGGCGTCGAGGGCGGTCAAGACGACGGATCCATCTCGATGGAATTGCAAATTCGAGCCGACCAGACCGTCGCCGTCAACCACCATCCATGTGCCGCGCATGGCGAGCGGCACGCGGACGGGGAAGACGAGTTCGAAGAACGCGAACGTCGCCGCCGCCGCGATCGCCGCGGCGAGCGCGCCCGTCGCCAGGGTGCGGGGAATCTTCATCGACATACCGGGCATCGTCCTCACGAAAACGCGAGCGGCGCTTCGAGCGGTATTCTAAGGCGATTCGCAAATCGAACAAGTTGTGGCGTCGCGGAACGGCAAAGACTCTGGGGGACTGGGGTGCGCTTGCCTGCCGGGAATCAATCGGGAGGCCGCTTTTTGCTTCGCGGCGCATCGATGATCGACTAAAATGGCGAAACGCCGAATCGCGGCCCTTGGAAAACTCCCTATGCGACACTTGCTGCTTCTTGCGATCCTCGCGATATGCCCGGCGATGGTTGTCGCGGGGGATCGCCCCGCCAAGAAGGCACCGAATATTGTTTTCATCATCTCCGACGATCAAGGGCCAGCGGATTACGGCTTCCTCGGGCACCCGCACATCAAGACGCCGAACCTCGATCGACTGGCTGCGCAGAGTCTCGTCTATCCGAATGGATACGTGACTTCCAGTATCTGCTGTCCGAGCCTGGCGTCGATCATCACGGGCATGTATCCGCACCAAACGAAGGTGACCTCGAACGATCCGCCGAAGAAGGAGAAATCGGGGCCGGCGAAAAATGCGGAAGATCTGCGCGGCCGGCAGTGGTATGCCCAGCAAATGTCGAGCCTGCCGAGTGTCTTGCGGCAGTTGGCGGGTCTTCGATACTTTTCGTTTCAAACGGGGAAGTGGTGGCACGGCAATTTCAAGACCGGCGGTTTCACCCACGGCATGTCGCACGGCGATCCGCAAAAGCAAGGTCGGCACGGCGACGCAGGGTTGGCCATCGGCCGCAAGACCATGGAACCCATTTTCGATTTCATCAAGGAAGCCACGGCGGCAGGCCGGCCGTTTGTCGTCTGGTATGCCCCCATGCTGCCGCATTTGCCGCACGATCCGGGCGACAAGTACGTCGCTCCCTATCGCGACAAGGCGCCCTCGCTGGCGATCGCAAAGTATTGGGGCAACATTACCCGTTTCGACGACACCTGCGGCCAGTTGCTCGATTATCTCGACAAAAACGGGCTTACGGAAAACACCATCGTCGTTTACCTCTGCGACAACGGCTGGATTCAAGACGCGCAAACCGGAGCGTCGATACGCGCGAAATATACGCAGTATGAAGCGGGTCATCGCACGCCGATCATGATCCGCTGGCCGGGCCGAGCGGCGCCGGGACGGTCGAATACGCGAGTCAGCGCGATCGACATCGCGCCGACGCTGCTCCAAGCCGTCGGCGCCCCGATTCCGAAGGAGATGGTTGGCC
>JBAXFO010001035.1:0-1839 GCA_037139885.1 Planctomycetota bacterium | reverse complement strand
AGGCCCGCCACGACGCCGCCGCCCCCTAGCAACACAACGACGGCGAACGCCGCCAGCATTCCAGCGAAACCGCGCTGTCGCGGCCGCGGCCGATCGCGAGGCGTTTCCTCCTCATTCACGTCGTCAAACGCCAGTTCGACAGGAACCGGCGCGTCGGCAAGGGCGCGGGGCGCGGCGAGTTGGGCGTCGTACGCCTTCCTCATGGCCGGGTTCAGCAAAACCTTGCGAGCCTTCTGCAGTTCTCGAAGGATGCGTTCGCAATCCTCCGCGCGCGGCCCGTTCCTGTAGGTTTTCACGTAGTTAATGATGCGGGTCGCATTTTCCTCGATGACTTCCGAATCGGCCTCGCCCGGAACGACCGAGAGAAGCTGATAAAAGTTGGGGGGCTGCAAATGCTTGGGAATGCTAAGCCATTTGTGATACGGATCGAATGCCGGCTCGGGCATGGCGTCCATCTCCGAATTGAGGCCTGTTGGGGCGGGATCAGCGTCGGCACGCCTAACTTACGGCGGCTGCGACTCCGAGACAAGCCGTAAGGGAGGCTGCGGTCCTCGCCTCTGACTTGCGTTCCCATACAGTACGGTCATCCCGACCGCGGCGGCATCGCCACGACGAAGCGCCCATGCGTGTCTATGAATGTTTGAGATCCCGGCATTCTTTCGTCCATGCCGATCAGGAGGATGGCAGTGTCCTATGTCTTGAACACGCCGGCCGATCAAAAGGCCATGCTCGACGCCATCGGCGCCGCGTCCATCGCAGAGCTTTTCCAGCCGATCCCCGAACGCTATCGCCTGAATCGGCCTCTCAACGTGCCCGCGTCGCTCTCCGAGATGGAGTTGCAGCAGCACTTCAGCGGCCTGTGCAAACGCAACATCTCCGCCGACGACGCCGCCTGCTTTCTCGGCGGCGGCAGCTACGATCACTTCATTCCCGCCGTGGTCGATGTCGTGTCGTCGCGCAGCGAATTTTACACCGCCTACACGCCCTACCAACCGGAAGCAAGCCAGGGAAGTTTGCAGGCGTTCTTCGAATTTCAAACCATGATCGGCCAACTCGCCGGCCTGGAAATCTCGAACGCCAGCCTTTATGAAGGGGGCAGCGCCGTCGCCGAGAGCGTGCTCATGGCGATGGGGATTCATCCCGATCGGCACAAAGTCCTCGTCCCCGAAAGCCTGCATCCCGAATATCGGCTCACGCTCACGACCTACCTCGCGAACCTCAATTTCCAGGTGGAGACTTTGCCCACGCCGCGGGGCTTCCTCGATCCCGAAATCCTCAAGAACGCGATCGACAACAAGACGCTGTGCGTCGTCGTGCAGCATCCGAATTTCTTCGGCGGTCTCGAAGACGTCGATGAGATCGGCAAACTCTGTAAGGAAAAGGGCGCTCTGTTCATCGTCAGCTTCGATCCGATCAGCGTCGGCCTGCTCAAACGGCCGGGCGATTATGGAGCCGATATCGCGGTCGGCGAAGGGCAATGCCTCGGCAATCCGATGGCGTATGGCGGGCCTTATCTTGGCCTGATGGCGTGTCGCGAGGAGTTCGTCCGCAAGATTCCGGGACGCCTCGTGGGTCAAACGACCGATCGCCGGGGGAATCGTTGCTGGGTGCTGACGCTGCAAACCCGCGAGCAACACATTCGCCGCGAGAAAGCGACCAGCAATATCTGCACGAACCAGGGCTTGTTCGCGCTTCGCGCCGCGGCCTACCTGGCCGCCCTCGGCCCGGACGGCTTGCGCGAGACGGCGGATCTTTGCGCCCGCAAAGCGCATTATCTGGCCGACGAACTTGTGAAAGTGACGGGCGTCAAGCTGAAGTTCGATCGGCCGTTCTTCAGAG
>JBAXFO010001034.1:0-1841 GCA_037139885.1 Planctomycetota bacterium | reverse complement strand
CCGGAGGAGTCTTGATCGCGTCATCGGGCTTATTCGGCGGCGGGGTCTCAGCATTGGCTAAAGCTTCCGCCGTCGCAGCGGGGACAGTTGGAGCATCCGGCGCTTGGGCGCGAACCACATTGGAAAAGGCCAGTGCTACCAGAAAAAAAGCCACATAGGACATCATTCTGAAGGACGAAAGCATTGTAATCTCCCCTTGATGTAACTCGGTAAAAAACAATCGGTTGGAACCGACACACTGTTGTCATTGTTAGGGCCAGTTGTTCCCCTTTTCGGCCGCCTGAACACTGCACTTCACGCTGCGTACCTGAGAAAGTTCATCAGCCGCAAGCTCGATTGTGCGTTGAAATGTGAAGGATGGAACATAGAAATCTTGCCCATGGTCGCAGCAAAATGGGGCCAAGACCCAGGTCCGAAAAGTTCCTGACCAGCCGAGATTGATGGCGATGAGGTCGTCAGCAACGACCGCCCCATCGGATCCTAGGAGCGACGAGAACATCGCGGCGGCGTGAATATGTTTCACGAAAAACTGTTTGCGTTCTTCGCTCGAAAATGCAAACCACCGCCAATGGATTCGTTTTAACGATTTGCTTGCCCGAAATGGGAAGACAATATGATCGTCCTCCTTCTCTTTTTCAAAATATGAAAAAACAGTGGAGGGACCGCGAAGACCATTGGGCGTTTCCATCGCCATGGACAGCACGGGGGGGATTGCCAAGATCCCATTATAAGTCCTTTTGTCATAAAGGTTTACAGGGTGTACGTCAACTAGTTGGTGGATATTCTGAAAGCAATCGGCGATAGTTTGGAGAGCACTCAACTCAAACTGCAAAGGGTTATTATCTGCAGCGCCTACCGTAAAGTGACTGCTGTCGTTGCGCAGCACGCCATTCCGCCGGCCGTCCGCTGCCAACGCCTCGCACACCTTGTCGGCAACGGCCGCGAATGCCTCCATGTCAGGCTCGACTTTGATCTGAAACAGAATGGAGTTTTTCGTGAATGTCGGCTTCCCATCGATGCTCACTTTGAGGCAACCCTCTGGGTAGTTCCTCAAGGCTCGAGCTAGCAGCTCCTCCTGGCTGCGAGCCTGGTCCTCCTGCGTCATGGCTTTGGCAATCGCATCCTGTGCCGCAGAAGGGTCAATTTCGACTGTCGAGACATTCTGCTGCTTCAAAACGTCGAGCAGTTTTGTGATTTTTACTTGGGCATCGACGGTCACCTTGAACAGTCCGTTTTCTTGGGTAACGCTCTTCGTGGCGGCGTGTTCGACGTACCCTGAACTCAGGGTGATCACCTTGTCGCGGATGATTTCGTCGTTCGCGACGATCGTCTCGGCATCGACGTAGGCGCCGACCACTTGGCGGATGGCGTTGCGATAGGCGTCTTTCTCTGCATCCTCTTTCGAGACCCCCAGCCCCTCGACCGTCAGCGACAACAAAGACGATGGCTTCCCTGCGACAGTTGCGGAACGAGAGTTCGAGGAGTCAGACTTTTGTGTCGCAGGCTCGCGTTGCAACGCGATATAATCTTGGTCAGACTGCGACAGCCAGGCGAGCGGGAGTCGCACTGTTCCACCTTCGGCAAGTTTCAGGTGGACCCATTTCTCGTCGGCATGATCGAACGAGCCTTCTTTCGTGATTGTGCCAGTGGCGTCCGTCCACGTGCGCACTTCATCAGCGTCGGCTCTGACGGCAAGGCATAGAACGATCGCGAGCGATATTCGCCATAGGTTCCGTTGAGACGAAAAAAGGTCATGCAAAGGATAATACAAAGCATTATCTCCAAGACAAGACGGTCGGCAACGGAGAGCACCCATCTTCCTGTAGAAAACTACCATCGGT
>JBAXFO010001033.1:0-1843 GCA_037139885.1 Planctomycetota bacterium | reverse complement strand
CTCTCGGGGTTGTTCTTTGATAGCTTGTTTCGAGTCGCCGTTTTGAATGAAGATGGCCGGGCTCGCGTTGACCGGTTCGCCGATCCGCGATGCGGGGAAATAGGGGGGCAGAGTTTGCGGCGTCTGTGCTTGGGCCGCATTCAGTCCCAGGGCAAGGGTCAGCGACAAGGCCGCCCCGCGTTTCGTCAAATGTTTTAGGTAGGACCAGCCGTTCACGTCCGTGCTCCTTTGGATGTTCCGGAGAGAGGGCGGGGTGAGCCATTGCTCACGGCCGACTCGCCGCCTGTGCGAGGGATAGCGTTCAGTGGGAGACGGAGCGCCCGCGGAGACGGGGCTCTGTGCGGTGAAGGTCCAAGGGAGTCGTTCCAGGAACGAGCGCTCCATCGGTTGGAGAAGTTGACACAAGTATCTTCGGCGGTACGATCGGGAGAACTTGAACAATCATCACGAACGGCAAAGGTTTCCAGGGCGAGTCGCGCAGGGGTTTCGGAAGTCGACATTTCGCTCTCTATAAGAGGGGCGGGAAACGCCCTTTTCGCCCTTCATTTTTTTTCCCTAATTTTGTCGAGATCTTACCGGACCGGAAAAACAGCCATATCCGGTCAATTCCTCAAGATCGTTAAAACCGGAAGCCGAAAGAAGGGGTGGAGAAAGCGGTGGAGAGCCTTCCCTACGAGAAGCGGGAAGGCGGTTCAAGGACGTTGAAGCCAGGGTTGCGAGGGCCCGGAGAAGGCCCCCGAATATTCCCGAGACGAGCGACGCCGAAGCACGACCCTGCGGCCCGCTCGGAACAGGCGAGGAAAGGAAACCCATGAAGCTTCGGATCACACTCATGTTAGGATCGTGCGCGATCCTGTTCGGCGGACATTCCGCCCAGGCACAAGACCTGCCGCCCCTTGGCGGCGCCGCCGCCGTCGCCCCTGCCGCCCCGGCTGGCCCCAATCTATTCACCATGCTTCTGCCTCCTCCCGAAATGCGGGAGCGTTGCCGGCAGAAACTCTGTAAATGCGAAATCGTCAAACTGCTTCGTGCGGGGCTCGCCCCGGCGTCGGCGGCCACAGGCGGGTTGATCCCCGTCGGCAATTGCTGCCCCGCCATCACCAAGGAAGCGTTGGCCCTGCCCGCCGACAGCTCCCAGGGGGCGGCCGCTCGCATCAAGAAAGATGTCGAAGAAGCCGGCGCCCGCCGCGAGGCCGTTCGCTACCTGGGCACCGTCGACTGCCGTTACTGGCCCGAAGCGGAAGAAGCCCTCATCAACGCCCTGCGCGCCGATCGCATCGAATGCGTTCGCTACGAAGCGGCCCTTCAGCTTCAGCGCGGTTGCTGCTGCACCAAGAAAATCGCCAAGGCCCTGACGATCACCATCGAAGGCACCGACAAGGACGGCTTTCCCGCCGAACGTTCCTGCCGCGTGCAAGACGCCGCCGCTCTCGCCCTGTCGATGTGCGTCTTCGAAGACCCGGTCGCTCCCGAACCGACCAAAATCGACGGCAAGGAACCGCTCAAGAAGCAACAAGCCCGCGTCAACCCCAAGGACTTCTACAAGGAAGTCGAAAACGCTCCCGATGACAAGATCTACGACAACGCTCGTAAGGTGCTGGAGAAACGCAACAACATCACCTCGACGCAGATCTTGTCGCAGTCGCACCGCGCGTCGTCGCAAGGCTTGTTCGGCATCCTGACGCACGCCTTCGATTCGACGAACGAAACCCCCGCAGGCACGGTCCGCACGGGCGAGCCCCAGGCGGTCGCCGTCAATCCGCAACCCCAGGCTCAGCCGCAACCGCAGCAAGCCCAACGCCGCGGCCTGCTCTATAAGCTGCTCCCGGCCCCGGCCGAAGAG
>JBAXFO010001032.1:0-1850 GCA_037139885.1 Planctomycetota bacterium | reverse complement strand
GTGACATTCACGCCGACCAAATCGCGAATGGTGTTGACGTACTCCGTCCTGCTGAGCCGGCGCATCGTCACTCGCCCGGGATCGGGCTTCGCCGCGCGGTCGAAACGATCGAAGACGGCACGCACCGCTTGGACGAACCGTTCCGCCTCGTCAACTGTAGGCTTGGGCTTCCCTTGCGGCGGCATCTCGCCCGAATGGAGTTGCTCGAGAACGCGCATCCACGTCTTGCGTGCCTTGACAATCGAGGCTTCGTCTTTGAAGACGTCAAGCGATACGTCGCCTTTCGGCTTCTTCTCGCCGTGACATTGAACGCAGTGTTTCTCGACGAACGGCACGATCACCTTGACGACATCGGACGGTCCGTCCGCGCCGACGGCTTGGAGCTGAAAAACACCAAGACAAGCCAGGAACACACAGGCGAAGGGGCCGGATCGCAACATAACGAGGTCCTCAATGACACGCGGGCCAAGAGATCACAGGTTCTCGAGTCGGCCTCGGCCGTCGCCTAGGCTTTCCAGCCGCACATCAATGCGGTCGAGCATGCTCATCCACAGATTGCAGAGCGGCGTGTCGGCCGCGAGCCGCAGGTGACGTCCAGGATTCAGCGTGCCGTTGCCTCGGCCGGCAAGCAAGATCGGCAGGTTGCCATTGCCATGACCGCCATTCTGCATTCCCGAGCCATAGGCGATCATGCAATGGTCGAGGAGCGAGCCGTCGCCTTCCCGTGTCTGTTTCAGCCTGTCGAAGATGTAGGCGAGTTGGGTCGAGTGGTAGGTGTTGATTCGCGACAAATCCCGGATATCGCCATGCGAAACTCCGTGATGATCCTGGGTGATTCCAAGTTCGCGGTACACTCGAATGCTGCGTTCGATATCAAACGCGAACGTGCAGACGCGCGTGATATCGGCCTGGAAGGCCAGCACCATGAGATCGCCTTGCAAACGAACCTGCTGCTCCCAGCGATCCGCCCACCGCGACCAGTCGCCATCGGCAACCTGGACGTTCGACGGCGGCCTCGGAGCCGGCATCCGTTCGACACGCTGAATTCGCTGCTCAATGTCGCGAATGGCGGCGAAATATTCGTCGAGTTTGCGGCGATCGTGAGCACCGAGATTCGTCTGCAAGCTGTTGGCTTCCTCGCGGACATAATCAAGGATGCTTCGCTCCCTTGCCCTGCGATTCGGCGACACCGCGTTTCCAGAGAAGAGGCGATCGAAGACCTCGCGGGGATTGGTTGCTGGAAGGACCGGGTTCGAGGCGTCGCGCCACGACAAGTTGAGATACCCCGGATTTACCCCCGGCTCGATGTTTCTCGTGACGGCGAATGTTCCGATCTGCAGCGAGGGGAGGAACGTCGCCGCGCCGACGCGGCTCGATGCAATCTGGTCAGCAGACGCTCCGGCACGAATGTTCGGGCCTTCGGTCGGATGCATTTGGACGCCGGTCAAAAAGCCCGCCATCGCATGCGAATGCAACGCCCCACCGTCCAAGCCGTGGGGAATTTTCATGCCTGAGAGGACGCTAAATTCGCGACGAAGAGCGGCAAGTGGGCGAAGGTTGGCCGGCAACACCTCGGGAAGCTCGCCCACGGCCGCGGGCGTCCAGTCGGCCATGTTCGTCCCATGGGGCGTGTAGATCGCCGCCATGCGAAGCGGATGCCTCACCGTTCCCGCTGCCGCCGATCGCGGAGACATCGCTTCCAGCCACGGCATGGCCACCGTCGCCCCGATGCCACGCAACACCGTGCGACGCGATAAAAGCTTGCTCATTTTCCTTGGTCCTTTCCTCGACGTAATCGGAATGGTTCGCTTTGCACGATCGCGATCACCATCCGGGAGAATTTGAAGTTA
>JBAXFO010001031.1:0-1850 GCA_037139885.1 Planctomycetota bacterium | reverse complement strand
CAGCAAGGTTAAGACCGAACCCCCGTCGTCGTTGACGATTCAAGTTTAAATTCGTTCGCGGCTCTCCGCAGGAGAGCGCTGACGTGTGGCGGCGGAAATTGTCGCCACCTGCCAGCGCTCTCCTGCGGAGAGCCGCGAACCATTAACGCGGGACGATCGCGTCGATATCGAGCCGAAACGCCTTCCACTCATCATTTTGAAAGATCGCCGCCACAGCACGCTGCGCATCGGCGTCATTGGCGGCCTGAAATTGCATGTGAAACCGATTGGCGGCGACTTGTCGGATTTGAATGCCCGCCACGTGCGGACAAAGCACGCCGAGCCGTCGGACCATCTGATCGGTGAAGCCGTTGACAGCGGGGGCCTGCACGATCGGAATTTGAAAGCCGACCTGTTGAATCGCGGCAGGGGGCGGCGCCTGGCCGACGCGAACGCAATTCTCGACGCGCGAACATCCCGGCACACGCCGCATCATTTCGCTCAGCGTCAATTTCTCCGCCAACGTCGACGCGGCGCCCTCGAGCGTCACCCGGCCTTCGTCGTCGCACAGCACACGCACGCTCGGCGCGAGTTGCGGCAACGTTCGCGCCAAGCGGGCCTGGGCCGCGGCGACGACGTGACTGCCGGGCACGCTCACGCTCGCCTTGGCGCAGCCGGGGATGATGTCGGTCTGATCGAAAACTTGTTTCGAGCCGTAGAGCCGGGCGATGTTCAAGGCTTGTTTGCGGACCGCCAAGTCGGGCACGGGCCCTTGCACTTCGAGATAGCCGTTTTTGAATTGGGCGTGGAGTTCGTAGGCGAAGGTGATGGGGTCGTTCATCCAGGCGAGTTCGACGGCGATCTCGACGCTGCGGAAATCGCGCGGTTGCGCCGCGGCGAAGTTCGTCGAGAGCAGACACGCAATCAGAACCGCTCCCAGCCGCCGCTTCATGATCGACTCCCTTGCCCCTGCGAATAAACACGTGAGCGACGCGAGAAAGAACCGGTCCGCGAAGCCGCGAATGGTCTTCCCCGCGTCGCTCGGATGCGACTACTGAATGCGGCCCGTGAGCATATCGCGGGTGACCACGCCCTGGGCGTCGGGGCCCATCACACATTGATGCAGATGGTCCTTGTCGATGTACACCACTTCGACGCGGCGACGCTTGGTCGTGAACGGGAACGGATACGACGACGAGATCGTCTCGGTATAGTAGACCGTGCATTTCCAGTGGCAGTGATGCAACTGAGCCGGGCCAATGAGCGGGAAGAAACGCGGCGGATCGATGACGTCGACTTCCTTCTCGACGGTCATTTCGATGTCGTCGCGGTGTTCTTCATAGAAGAACGGCACGCCCCGCGCGACTCGCGGCATGCAGCGGAGAATCTCCGCCCGATCGGGCGGATCCTCGCACAACGAGCGATGCCCCGGAGGAATCGGCGGCAGAATCGGCGTGCGAAAATCGTTGCGATTTTCGAGCCGTTCCTTGATGTGGTCGGCCACCCAAGGCTGCATCGGAATCGGCGTCAAGACGCCCAAGGTCAGCGGATTGAAGCAACCCGACGCCAACGCCGGCACAACTCCCGCCACCAACATCAACAATGCGCTTCGCACTCGTTTCATGCCCGACCCCCCTCACGCAACGGCCCGAATGGGCGAGTTTCTCTTGCGTTGGTATCGGCCATCGGAAGAGTCAAGATTTAACGATTCCGACGAAATTGTCGAATGTGCGGAATCTTCGTGGCAAACGAGGCAAACAGGTCAAGATATTGCGGTGCAGACAGAGGGTTGGGCTGGGCTGATGAAAACGTCGCGACAATTTCATCCGGGTTTTGTTGCGCGCATTTCTACTCCAACGGAGTTGCATCCC
>JBAXFO010001030.1:0-1856 GCA_037139885.1 Planctomycetota bacterium | reverse complement strand
GCCGCAGGCGGCGTGGCCGGGAAGGGAGAGGACGTAGCTGAGCTTACCCATTTTGCGTTGGAGAGACATGAACAGTTCGGCGATGTCATCGCAGTCGCCGACGTAGCGTCCGCCCATCAGACGTCCGAGTGATTGGTAGGTGGTCTGATGGATGTCGCCGGTGTGGCCTCGGCTGCCGAGCAGATTGGGGCGCTCGTTGACGGGGCTGTCGAATGTGTATTGGAAGAAATAGCGGAAGTATAAATGCTGGTAGCTGCCTTCGGGTTTGCTGGGCAGGACGGTGATCAGGCGGTCCATGTAGGCGTCCATGGCTGCTTTGCGTTTGGTTTCGTCGGTGATGGTTTTGAAATCGACAACGTCTACTCGGCCGTAGGGTGTGACGAGCGCTTTGGTGCGGCCGGTTTTGTCGATCAAGAGAACGTGCGGCGGGTGTGCCCAGGAGGCGGCACCGTAGCCCAAGTTGATGCGGTCGCTGTCGCGAATGGCGGGCAATTCCATCTTGGCGGCGAAGTCCCAGGTGGTTTTGTCGTAGTCCATTTTATTGGTCGTCGGATCGTAGGATGAGATCACGCCGACGGCTTGATGCGTCATGCGAACTTTGACGGGCGGTTTGCCGTCGGGCATGTCGGTGAGCTTGCCGGGGAAATCGAAGACGATGAAGAGGCAGTCTTTTTCGTCGTCGGGATTGGTGATGGCGAAGGAGGTGATGTCGGTGGCTTTGTCGTACATGCGCCAGACGGCGCGGTCTTCAAACGTGCGCAGTTCAGTGGCTTCGCCCTCGTTGCAGATGCCGACGAAATTGACGAACGGTTCGCTGATCATCTTGTAGCCGGAGCGATAGGCGGCGAGTTCTTTTTTCAGGCGTTCGGCTGAGCCGGGCATATTGGATTCGATGTAGCCTTCGTCGATCACTTTGCGGACGAATTCACCTTCCAATTGGTCGTTCCAATCGGCATGAACTGCGGAGGCGCGGATGGCGAAGGAGATGGTTTTGCGGATTTCTTCACTTGTCTCGGCATCCTTTTCAACGGCGACCGCGAGTGCTTCTGCCTGGGCGCGGAACTGGCCTTCGACTTTCTTCTGCTGATCAGTTTTTTCCTGAGCCTTGCCGGTGTAAAGGCGGTTGCCCAAGAAGACGTATTCGATGCCGTTCTTGTCAAAGCGGCGCGCGGAGACGAAGGGCGCCTCTTCTTTGGAATCCCACATCTGGTCGGATTTGACGCCGGCCTTTTTCATGGCGTCGCCGAGGGCCATGGCGTGGTAGAGCGCGCGGTGCCAACGCGGGTGGAAGGTGTAATCGCCGGGGCCGAAGTGGCGCGGGTCGATCATGATGAGGTTGTCGTCGCATTGAACGAAGATCGAGGTCTTCTTGGGCGCTTCGTGACGGATGCCGAGTTTGTATTGTTTTCCGTCGAATTTAAACGCATAGCCATCGCCGTCGATTTCACCTGGGACGACTTTTGCGTCGTAGTCTTGGAACAGCTTGAGCACTTTTTGCAGTGCGCCGCCGTCATTGGCGGAGAGGGTTTTCGAATTGCCTTCAGTGGGTGCGAGACGCGCGGCTTCGGCTTTGATCGCGCGTTCTTCCTGCGCGAGTTCGCCGCGCAACACGTTGATGCGTTCGACGAGCGGCTTGGAATCTTCGCCGAGTTGAGCCAGTGAATCGACTTCGGCTTTCAGTGTTTTTTGTGCATCGGCGATGCGTTCGCCTTTGGCGGCTGATCGAATGGCGTTGGCGTGTTCGAGTTTCTTGCCGTGATCGACGAACAGTTCGGCACGCGTGATGAGTGCTCGATTGTTCTCGATCAGCTTTGGCGTGGCACTGGCGATGATTTGGGCGGCGAGTTTCGCGGCGT